>JANXSC010000642.1 GCA_025352845.1 Opitutaceae bacterium | reverse complement strand
CGCCGGCGCTCCGCCCACCGCGCCGGCGGCGTAGGCTGCGCCCGCAGTCAAGATGAGCGCCACGACCGCAAGTGGCCGCGCGTTATTCATTCGAAACATGGGGCGAGCAAACCCGCCCCGTGCCGTGGCGCAAGCTGACGACGTCCCACTTTGCGGAATTTTTCCGCGTCTCAGAAGGTATGCACGGCGAGCCCCGAGCGGAGCTTCGGCTCGAACCACGTGCTCTTCGGCGGCATGATTTGGCCGGCGTCGGCGATGTCCATCAACTGCGCGAGCGTGACGGGAAACATCGAGAACGCCACGCCGCCCTCGGCATCGACGCGCTTCACCAGTTCGCCTGTGCCCCGAATGCCGCCGACGAAATCGATGCGCTTGCTCGTGCGCACATCCGCGATGCCGAGCACCGGGCCCAGCAGCTTGTCCTGCAGCACGCTCACATCGAGCCGTGAAACCGGATCGGCCTTCGCGTCGGCGGCGCAGCGGAGGCCATACCATTTTCCGCCGAGATACATACTGACTTGACCAACTGCGATCGGCGTCGGCGCGGCGCTCTCTTGCAGGCCGAAAAGCGATTTCACTTTCGCGAGAAACGCCGCGGGCGTGAGCCCATTGAAATCCACGACCAGGCGGTTGTAGGGGAGGATTTTCAGTTCGCTCGCCGGGAAGAGCACACAGAGAAACCAGTTGTAGTCCTCGGCTCCGATGTGCTGCGGGTTGCGTTCGCGCCGGAGCCGCGCCACACGCGCCGCGCTCGCCGCGCGATGGTGCCCGTCGGCGATGTAGGTCACCGGCACGGCGGCAAACGCCTTCACCCATTCCGCTCCGCCGGCAATGCGCCACACGGTGTGCCGGATGCCATCGGGCGCAGTGAAATCGTGCAACGGCTTTCCCTTGGTCTTTGCATTCACGAGCGCCGTCACGGTGGCGTTGTCTCGATACGTGAGGAAGACCGGGCCGGTGTCCGCGCTCAACGTGTCGATCAGTTTCGTGCGGTCGTCCTCCTTGTCCTTCCGCGTCTTCTCGTGCTTCTTGATCAACTCGGCGTCGTAGTCATCCACGTGGCAACCGGCCATGAGCCCGCGCTGGATGTGCGCGCCCATCTGTTGCTGGTAAACGTAGAGGCAGGGCTCGGTCTCGCGCACGAGCACGCCGGCGCGTTGCAGCGCGAGGAAATTTCCCCGCGCCTTCGCATATACCGCCTCGCTGTAGGGATCGGTCTTCGCCGGCAAATCGATCTCGGCGCGGTCGACGCGCAGGAGCGTGTGCGGCTTGCCCACGGCGAGCGCGGCGGCCTCGGCGGTGTTGACGACGTCGTAGGGCACGCAGGCGACTTCGGGCGCGGTGGCGGGCGTGGGGACGAGACCTTGGAACGGATGGATGCGCATGGCGGAAAATGAGAGCGCGAAGAGTGGCCCACGGAACCCGCGGAACACACGGAAAAAACGCGGTCGCTGCGTGCAAAGCCTGTTATCGGCCCTCCTTTCACTGCCACTTCCGAAACGGAAAAACAAAAAAGCCCTCCGGCGCCGGAGGGCTTAGAAATGCTGAGAACGGTCGGGTGACCGCCGCGCTTACTTCTTCGCCGAAGTGCCGCGCTTGAACTTCGTGGTGAACTTCTCGACGCGACCCGCGGTGTCCACGAGGCGCTTCTCGCCGGTGTAGGCGGGGTGCGAGTCCATCGTCACATCGCGGGCGAGGACGAAATATTCCTGCCCATCGATCTGCTCCTTGCGGGCGGACTTCATGGTGGACTTGGTGAGGAAACGACGGCCGGTTCCGATATCGAGGAAGCAGACGTTGTTGAGGGAGGGATGGCCTTCGGCTTTCATCGCGGTAAAAAGAGGTTAGCCTTGGCGCGCCTTGTAGCGCGGCTCGACTTTGTTGATGACGTAAATCTTGCCCTTGCGGCGCACGACCTGACACGCCGGGTGACGCTTCTTGGCCGATTTGATGGAGGAAACGACTTTCATAAAAGGTGGCAAAGCATAGGCCGGCCTCCGCCCTGTCAACGGAATACTTCGGCACCCGCGTCACGAGCGTAGCTCCGTTTCTTTCCGGCGTCACGCGCGACATAGCACGGTCAGCCTGACCGTGCTCGTTCGGATGCCGCGATCAGGCTGACCGCGCCACTCAATTCACCCCCGGATCCTCCGGCTCGCCCGCGAGCAGGCGCCACTCGTCGCCCTCGCGGCCGAGCACGGTGCGCCAGAGGCTCTCGTCCTGCGCGTGCGCGAGCAAATCCTCCGGCACCTCCGCGACCACCCACGTGTGGAGCTTCATCTCGTTTTCCAACTGCCCGGCCGACCAGCCCGAGTAACCGAGAAATCCCCGCACCTGCGTCCCCTCCTCCGCCAGCAACTGCGTCGCCTTGTCTGGCTCGATCCCGAAGTGCATGCGGAAGCCGTCGTCGCGCACCTGCCACGCGGCGAGCACGAGTTGCTTCGTCTCGACCGGTCCGCCGTTGAACAGCGGCACGCCCGAGAGCGGGCCAAGCGCGAAATCCCCGCTCAGTTCGCCGAGGCGTTTGCCCATCGGGCGGTTGAGCACGACGCCCATCGCGCCCTCGTCGTTGTGCACCGACATCAGCACCACGCTGCGCCGGAAATTCGGATCCTTCATCGCGGGGTGCGCGAGCAACAGCGAACCGGCGAGGGATTCCCGGGAAGTTTTGGTGCGCTCGCGCATAAAAGGTAGCGCGGAGCTTCAGCCCGCGCTTCGTCCACCTGAGCGCAGGCTGAAGCTCCACGCTACGTTCGCCACCGCCCGCCCACATCGAACTGGCGAGATTTTTCTCATAGTTTCAGCACCTTCACGCCCGCGTCGGCCAGCAGCGGCGCGACGAGCGGGTCATTCGCGTAGTCGGTGCGATACTTGATCGCGGCGATGCCGGCGGCAGCGAGGATTTTTGCGCAGTTTATGCAGGGGAAATGAGTCACATAGGCCACGCAGCCCTCGACCGAGCTGCCGCGGCGCGCGGCGTCGGCCACGGCGTTCTGCTCCGCGTGCACCGTCGCCTGCTCGTGGCCGTCGCGCTGGAGCGAGACGTGCGGCGTGCCGGGGAGAAAGCCATTGTAGCCGGCGGCGACGATGCGGTTCTTCCGCCCGCCGCCCGTCACGATCACGCAGCCGACGTGCAGCCGCTCGCAGTTCGAGCGCGTCGAGAGCAGCACCGCCGTCGCCATGAAATACTCGTCCCACGAGGGTCGGTGCGGAAATTTCTCAGTCGCCGCCGCGATCAGATCGACGGGCCGCACCGGCGCGGCGGGAGCTGCGGAAAAATCGGGCAAACGATCGAGGGAGGCGGGAGAACTCATGGGAATCGGTGGCGGACTCTGGACAGGTTGTCGCCGCCGGGCAACCTTCGTTCCCAGAAATTCTGCCGCCCCACCCTTGTATGCAGCGCACGCTTCAGCCCGAGTTGCTCGACTCGCTACCCCACGACCATCCCGACGCGCTGCACAACCGCCGCGATCTGCGGCTCACCAACGCACTCCTCGGCAGCCATCGCTGGCTCGCGCGCGCGCTGCCCCGTCTCGTCCGGCCCGGTGAACCGATCCTCGAACTTGGCGCGGGCACGGGCGAACTCGGCCGGCGGCTCCACCGCGAAAACCTCACTGTCGACGGCATCGATCTCTGGCCGCGCCCGCACGACTGGCCGCCAGCGCGCGCGTGGCACCGCGACGATCTGCGCGCGTTTGAAAACTTTGCCGCCTACCCCGTCGTGATCGGGAATTTGATTTTCCACCAATTTTCCGGGATCGAACTCCGTGCCCTCGGTGAAAAATTGCGCCGGCACGCACGCGTCATCGTCGCCTGCGAGCCGCAGCGGCGGCGGATTTCCCAAGTCCTCTATCGCGCGCTCGGTCCGCTCTTCGGCGCCAACCGCGTCTCGCTGCACGATGCGCACGTGAGCATCGCCGCCGGATTTCGCGGCGACGAATTGCCCCACGCCCTCGGCCTCACCGCGCCCGACTGGGAAATAAGTATCACGCCCACCCTGCTCGGGGTGCAGCGACTCATCGCGGTGCGTCGATCCCGATCATGATTCCGCGCCCCATCGAGATCATCGGCGGCGGGCTCGCCGGACTTTCGCTGGGGATCGCACTGCGCCGGGCCGGTGTGCCCGTCACCTTGCACGAGGCCGGGCTCTACCCGCGGCATCGCGTGTGCGGCGAATTCATCACCGGCCTCGCGCCCGCCACGATCGCGCGGCTCGGTTTGGAAAATGCGTTCGCCGATGCGCTGCGCCACCACGAAGTTGCCTGGTTTCCCCGCGAAGGTCCGCCGCAAATTCAGCAACTCCCCGCGCCCGCGCTCGCCCTCAGCCGTTACACGCTCGACGCCCGCCTCGCGGAAATCTTCACGGCCGGCGGCGGCAAACTGCACGCCAACTCCCGCGCTGATCCTGGCGCGGATCGCGCGGGCCTCGTGTGCGCGACCGGGCGCCGCCGCACTCACGCCTCGAGCTGGATCGGCCTGAAACTTCACGCGCGCGACCTCGCGCTCACCCGCGATCTTGAGATGCACCTCGGCGCGGCGTGCTACGTCGGCCTCTCGCGCATCGAGCACGGCGCGGTGAATGTCTGCGGGCTTTTTCGCCGTCGCCCGCTCACGGGCCGCGGCCCGGGCCTGCTGCTCGCCTATCTCCGCGCCGCCGGACTCGGTGCGCTGGCGGACCGAATCATCGCCGCGCAAATCGACGCCGAATCATTTTCCGCCGTGGCTGCGCTCGGCTTCGATCGGAGAACACCGCAGACGGATCGCGTTTCGATCGGCGACGCGAGCGCGATGATTCCGCCGTTCACGGGCAACGGAATGGCGATGGCGTTTCAAAGTGCCGAGCTCGCCCTCGCCCCGCTCGTCGCCTACGCGCGCGGCGAAAATAGTTGGGACGAGACGCGCCACGCGATCCAACGCGCTCTGCGCGCGCGCTTCCGCCTGCGGCTCGCCTCGGCCGGCGCACTGCACGCGTTTCTCCTGCAACCACGACGCCAGCGTTGGTTTGCCGCCCTCAGTCGCGCGCGCCTGCTGCCCTTCCGCCCGCTCTACGCCACACTGCACTAAAAATGTATCTCCACGCCCTCGCCACCGCTTTGCCCCCGACCTCCTTCACGCCGGCCGAGTGCTGGGAAATCGCGCAACGCTCGCCGATCCGCGAGCGGCTCAAGAAACGCTCGATGCTCATCCTGCACACGATTCTCCGCAGCGAACACGGCATCGCGCGCCGACACTTTGCGCTGCCCGACATCGGCCGCGTCTTCGATCTCTCGCCGGATGAACTCAACGCCGCGTTTCGCACCGAGGCTCCGCGCCTCGCGGGCCGCGCGCTGACCGCCGCGTTGGAAAAAGCCGGCGTGCGCGCGGACGAACTCGACGCGTTGCTCGTCTGCACGTGCACGGGCTACCTTTGTCCCGGCGTGACGAGCTACGTCGCGGAGCAACTCGGGCTGCGCACGGATGCGTTTCTCCAAGACCTCGTCGGGCTCGGCTGCGGCGCGGCGATTCCCATGCTGCGCGCCGCGAGCCACGTGCTCGCCGCGCATCCGGGCGCGACGGTGGCGTGCATCGCCGTGGAGATTTGCTCGGCCGCCTTCTACCTCGACGACGATCCGGGGGTGATCATCAGCGCCTGCCTCTTCGGCGATGGCGCGGCCGCTACGATTTGGAAATCAACTCCCGCCGCGGTGCCGCTGCGCGCCTTCGACTTCAACACCACGCACCGTCCCGCCGACCGCGACAAACTTCGCTTCGAGCAGCGCGGCGGCAAACTCCGCAACCTGCTCCACCGCTCCGTGCCCGAACTTGCCGCCACCGCCGTCGGCGATCTATGGCGAGCGCGCGGGCCGCGCCCGGTGGCGCGCGTCGTCTCGCACGGTGGCGGGCGCGACGTGCTTGAGGCACTCGCTCCGGCCGTCGCGCCCCACTCACTCGACGCCAGCGCACGCGTGCTGCGCGACTGCGGCAACATGAGCAGCCCCGCCGTGCTTTTCGCGCTCGAGGAGACGCTGAAGACGGCCACGCCCGGAACCGACGGCGATTTTTGGCTCGTGAGTTTCGGCGCGGGGTTTAGCGCACACAGTTGCCGGATCGGCACCGTTCCATGACCAAGCTCCAAGACCTCGTCACCTATTGCGACCGCCGCACGCGGCGCGCCGCGTTTAAGGATGCGCCGGGCGCCTTCAACGGTCTCCAAATCGCGAACCACGGCCGCGTCACCAAAATCGGCGCCGCCGTCGATGCGGGCCTCGTGCCCTTCCAGCAGGCGGTGGCGGCGGGCGTCGATTTTCTCATCGTGCATCACGGGATGTATTGGGACATGCCGCGCCCGCTCACGGGGGCCGTTTACGATCGGGTCACGACGCTCATAGGTGGCAACTGCGCACTCTACTCGAACCACCTGCCACTCGACGGCCATCCGGAGATTGGCAACAACGCCCTGCTCGCGAAACAGCTCGGCCTCAAACCCTCGCGTCCCTTCCTCGTCCGCGACGGCGAGCCGGTTGGGTGCATCGCGGCGTCGTCGCACTCGCGCGCTGCGCTGCGCGCGAAACTGGAAAAACTCTACGGCCGCGTCATCGCTATCGAGTGTGGCTCGAAATCCCCGCGCGCGATCGCGTTTTGCAGCGGGTCGGGCAACAGCGCGGTGCCGGAACTCGCGCCCGCGGGCGTCGACACCCTCGTGACCGGCGAGCTGCGCGAGGAGTGGTTCAACCGCGCGCAGGAGGAGAAATTGAACCTCTACCTCTGCGGCCACTACGCGACGGAAGTCCACGCCGTGAAAGCGCTCGCCGCCGAACTCGCGCGAAAATTCCGGCTCCCGTGGGAATTCATCGCGACGGACAATCCGCTGTGAATTCGGAAGCCGGGAAACCATGACCCAAACCGGGATTTGTCTTTTCCTGGTTCCCCGGCTTCTGAATTAATCCCGCTCCGATGAAAAAAATCGCCATCCTCAACGGCCCAAATCTCGACCGGCTCGGCAAACGCGAGCCCGAGATCTACGGGCGCGCCACGCTCGCCGATTTAGAGCAGGCGTTGCGCGCGGAGTTTGGCGCGACGGCGACACTCGAATTTTTCCAGTCGAACCACGAAGGCGCGCTCATCGACAAGATCGCGTCGCTCACCGATGCGAAATGCAGCGGCATCGTGATCAACGGCGGCGCGTTCACGCACACGAGCGTGGCGCTGCGCGATGCGCTGCTCGGCGCGCACCTGCCGACGGTCGAGGTGCACATCTCGAATATCTACAAGCGCGAGGATTTCCGCCACACGTCGCTCACGGCGCCGGCGTGCATCGCCGTCATCACCGGCCTCGGACTCGAGGGTTATCACGCCGCCGTGCGTTTCCTCCTCAAGGGTTGAGCGATGGCCGAGGCGCACTGGCTGGTCTGCCACACCCGGCCGCGCTGCGAAAAAAAATTCGCCGCGCTGCTCGCCGCGGAGAGCTGCGAGCACTACCTGCCGCTCGTGGAAAGCGTGCGACGCTACGGCCGGCAGACGAAGCGCTTCACCAAGCCGCTCTTCACCGGCTACGTCTTCGCCCGCGTGCCGCCCGCGAAGCGTGCCCGACTCTACCAGCAGGATCTGCTCGCGCGCCTGATCGCGGTGGAGGACGAGGCAAAATTTCTCCGCCAACTCGCCGACGTGCGCGCGATCGTGGCGTCGGGTTTTGAGCTGAGTCTGATGCCGCTGTTCACGAAGGGCCGCCGCGTGAAAATCGTCGGCGGGCCGTTGCACGGGCTCGAGGGCTTCGTGGACGATCCGTCGAATCCGCAGGGCGTGGTGTTGTCGGTCGATGTGTTGCAGCAGGGCTTGCTCGTGAGAATTCCGGCCGAGCAATTGCAGCCGCTGTCGTAGCGACCGCGGTAGGGCGGCGTCTCTGACCCGCCCTCGCCCGCGCTGAGTTGTCGGAGGGCGGGTCAGAGAC
>JANXSC010000250.1 GCA_025352845.1 Opitutaceae bacterium | reverse complement strand
CTCGCGGTTGGACTGGTGATGGCCGGGGTCGTCTCGTTTCTCTCCCGCGGGCAGTTGCCCGAGCCCGACCTCGCGAAAGTCCCCGCGCTCGGCGCCAACCTTAAGCTCTACGCCTACCAGCTCTTCACGACCTATCTGCTGCCGGTGCAGATCCTCGGTTTCCTTCTGCTCATCGCGATGCTCGGCGTGATCGTGCTCAGCAAAAAATTCGAAGGACTCGACGACATCAAATGATTCCCGCGTCCCTCAACGGCTACCTCGCCATCGCGGTCGCGCTTTTCGCGATCGGGCTCATCGGCGTGCTCGTGCGCCGCAACACGCTCGTCGTCTTCATGTGCCTTGAGCTGATGCTCGTGGCCTCGACGCTCGCGCTGGTCGCGTTCTCGCGGTTCAACGGCACGATGGATGGCAACGTCTTCGTGTTCTTCATCCTGACCGTGGCCGCGGCCGAGGTCGCGGTGGGCCTCGCCATCATCGTCGCGCTCTTCCGCAAGCGGCAGACGATCCAAATCGATCAGCTGAACACGCTGAAGAACTGACGCCAATGACGATGCTCCAGCACGCCATTCTTGTTCTCGGGCTGCCGCTGATCTCTGCGGCGATCATCGCGCTCTTCCTGCGGCGCGCGGGCGGCGCGGCGGCCGTGGTGTCCACGCTCACCGCCGCCGCCATCGCGGTCATCGCGGTCATCCTCGCGCTGCATCGCGAGCGGTTCGAGGGTTCGGTCGAGTGGCTGAAGCTCGGCGATTTCGTCCTCTCCATCGGCATCAAGTTCGACGACCTCGCGGCGCTGATGCTCCTGATTGTAGGCGTGGTGGGCATCTGCGTGCACGTCTTCTCGCTCGGCTACATGCACGACGACGAAAACCGCGCGCGCTACTTCGGCGGGCTCTCGATCTTCATGTTTTCGATGCTGGGGATCGTTTTTGCCGACAATCTTTTCATGATGTTCATCTATTGGGAGCTGGTCGGTTTCAGCTCCTGGCTGCTCATCAACCACTACATGCACAAGCAGTCGGCGGCCGATGCGGCGAAGAAGGCCTTCATCGCGAATCGCGTCGGCGACTTTGGCTTCCTGCTCGGCATCGTGTGGTGCTACGCGCAATTCGGCACGACTAACCTCACCGAACTCGGCAAACTCGTCGAGGGTGGGGCGGTGGTGGCGGCGGGAATTCCGCTGCTGCTTTTTTGCGGCGCGGTCGGCAAATCCGCGCAGCTTCCGCTCCAAGTCTGGCTGCCCGACGCGATGGAAGGCCCGACCCCCGTCTCCGCGCTCATCCACGCCGCGACGATGGTGGCCGCAGGCATTTACATGCTCTGTCGCATCAACGCGCTCATGGTGCCCGATGCGCTCACGGTGATCATGTGGGTCGGCACCGCGACCGCGCTCTACGCCGCGCTCTGTGCCATCGTGCAGAGCGACATCAAGAAGGTCCTCGCTTATTCCACGCTCTCGCAGCTCGGCTACATGGTCGCGGCGTTCGGCCTCGGTTCGGTGAACAGCACGCATATGCATGGCGACACGCCGCACACCGTGATCATTCAGGCCGGCGTGGGCGCAGCGATGTTTCACCTGACGACCCACGCCTTCTTCAAGGCGCTGATGTTCCTCGGCTCCGGCTCCGTGATTCACGGCTGCCACCACGAGCAGGATATTTTCAAGATGGGCGGGCTCGCGAAGAAAATGCCGCTCACCTTCATCACCTTCACGGTCGGGGTGCTCGCGATCATCGGGACGCCGTTCCTCGCCGGTTTCTTCTCGAAGGATGCGATTCTGTTTCTGAGCTACGTCGTCGACCAGCGCGTCTTCGCCCTGCTCGTGTTGACCGCGATTCTCACGGCGTTCTACATGGTGCGCCTCTGGAAAATCACTTTCCTTGGCACGCCTCGCAGCGAAGAGGCGGACCACGCGCACGAGGGCGGTCTCACGCTCACCGCGCCGCTTGTCTTGCTCGCCGTGCTCTCGGTTCTCGGCGGCTACCATTGGTTTTACGACAGGGTTTTCGGCGGAGCCTTTGAGGGTGTGCTGGAACTCGTGCCCGAACCGAACGAGGAGCAGCACTTCGAGCACATGGTGATTCTCGTGACCAGCATCGCCGTGCTGCTCATCGGCGCGCTGTCCGCGCTCGCGCTCTACAAGCCGGCGTCCACCGACTCGCTGGCGGAAAAGGCCCCCGGACTCTTCAATCTGCTCACCGCGCTCCGCAACTCGTTCGACCGCGCCTACGATTACTACGTCGCCAAGATCCAGCAGCGGTTCGCGATGCTGATCAACTTCCTCGAGCAAATCCTCCTCGCC
>JANXSC010000633.1 GCA_025352845.1 Opitutaceae bacterium | reverse complement strand
GTGAGGCCGAGCGTGCAAAGCGCGGCGGGGCCGGGCGGCGCGTGCTCTTCCTCGAACGTGAGCATCACGGTGTCGTCGTGGCCGGGCGCGGTGAAACGCCGGACTTGCAGGGCACCGTCGCCACTCGCGAAACGTCCACCGCTGGCGAGGGCCGTCGGCGTCACGGAAAATTTTGCCATCAGATCGTGCGCGAGGCGCGTCGCGAACAACAACCCGCCATCGCGCGCGAGCACGACCACCGCGCGATCGAGCGAGTCGGCGAGCTGCGCCTCGGCGTCGAGCCGGATCGCGACCTCGGCTTCGAGGTCGGCGTTTTGCGTCTCCAATTTTCGGCGCGCATTGCGCAACTCCAGCTGCACCTGCACACGCGCGATGAGCTCGGGCACGTGCACGGGCTTCGTGACGTAGTCGACGGCGCCGGCGGAAAACGCCCGCACTTTCTGCTCCGGTGCGTCGATCGCGGTGAGAAACACGACGGGAATTTCGCGCCATGCCGCGCTGGCCTTCAGCGAGGCGCACACGGTGAACCCATCCTCGCCCGGCATCATCACGTCGAGCAGCACGAGGTCGGGCGTCGTGCGCACGAGCACGGCGCGCGCGGCGTCGCCGCTGTCGGCGAGCAGCACGCGCACGCCTTCGCGGCGCAGCGCATCGCACACCACGCCGAGGCTGGCGGGTGTGTCATCAACGACGAGGACGGCGGGGGAACTCATGGCGATTCGAGGAGCGAGCGCAGCCGCGAAAGCTGGAAGCCCGCCGCGGCTTCGTCGAGTTCATCCCAACGCGCGTCGGCCCCGGGATGCTCGGCGCGCACGCGCGCCAGTGCGGCGCGAAACGCCTGCAGGTCGCCCTGTGCGAGCACATCGCGCAGCGTCGTGCGCGCCGCCTCCGGAATCGGCGTGGCGTCGGGCGGCGGTGCGCCGAACGGATGACGCGACGCGGGCCGCGCCGCCTGCCAGCGCAGCGCGAGCAGCACCCCGAGTTTTTCGATCAGATCCTCGGTGCGGAAGGGCTTCGGTAGAAAATCGTCGCAGCCCGCGGTGTGCGCTTCGGCGGAATCGAAACTGATCACGGAGGCGGAGGTGAGCAGCACGCGCAGCGCCGCACCGCGCGGGAGCGCGCGCAGCCGCCGCGTGAGTTCGAGCCCGTCCATGCCGTCCATGCGCAAATCGACAATCGCGAGATCGGGCCATGGTTCGTGGCCGGCGGTGAGACGCGCGAGCGCGGCCTCGCCGGAAATTTCCTCGTGGCATGCAAAGCCGAGCGGCGCGAGCAGGTCGGCGAGCAGGCTGCGGTTCACCGCGTGATCGTCGACGATCAATACGCGGTGGCGCGGGCCTTCGTAGCCGGTGACCGCAGGAGCGGCAGGCTTGAGCGCGGCGGCGTCGTGGGCCGGCAGCGCAACGGAAAACGAAAACGTGCTGCCGCGTCCGACCTCGCTCGCGAGCGTGAGCGTGCCGCCCATCCGTTCGACCAGCGCGCGGCTGATGGCGAGGCCGAGGCCGGTGCCGGGCGAATTCGGCCGCACGGCCCGCGCCTGCTCGAACGGTTGAAAGAGCCGCACTTGATCGGCGGCGGCGATGCCGGGGCCGGTGTCGGTGATCGCAAACTCAAGGTGGGCGGGCACGTCCCCGTGCCCGCATTCCTCCGGCGCGCCGCGCTCGAATGCCGGCGCAGGGACGCGCCGGGCCACCCGCAGCGTGACACTCCCGCTCGCCGTGAACTTCACCGCATTGCCGATCAGGTTGTCGAGGATCTGCCGCAGCTTCTGCGCGTCGCCTTCGACCCACACCGGCAGATCGGCGGCCAGCTCGCGGTGGAACGCGAGGCGCTTGCCCGCGGCGGTGTTCAGGTGTGCGGCGCAGACATCCGCGATCATTTCGCCGAGCGCGAACGGCGCGGGGCGCAGCTCGATCTTGCCCGCCTCGATCTTCGCGAGATCGAGCACGTCGTTGATCATGCGGAGCAGGTGCTCGCCGCTTTGGTGGACGATGCGGACGCGTTCGCGCTGGTCGGTCGCGAGGCGGGTGTCGGCCTGCAAAATCTGCGCGTAGCCAATCACGCCGTTGAGCGGCGTGCGCAGCTCGTGGCTCATGGACGCGAGGAAGGCGCTCTTCGCCCGGCTCGCGGCCTCCGCCTGATCGCGCGCGGTCGCGAGCTGGTGCGTGCGCTCGGCGACGATGCCTTCGAGGCGGAGGCGCTCGCGCTCGGCGCGGTCCAGCCGCCAGCGCACGAATTCAAAAATCACGGCGAGCGCTGCGAGCGCGTAGAGCACAAACGCAATCGGGCGCAGGTGCCACGGCGGCGTGATGGAAAAAGTGAAACTCGCCACAGCGCTCACGATTCCATCCGGATCTTGCGCGCGCACGTCGAGCGTGAACGGCCCGCCCCAGAGGCCGGTAAACGTCGCCTCGGTGCGTGCGGACCACGGCGACCAGCTTTCGTGGTAACCGTGCAAGCGCGTCTGAAACTTCAGGCCCGGTCCCGCCCCGAAACGCCCGGCGCTGAACGCAAACGTCAGCGGGCCGCGACCGTAGGCGAGGCGTGCCGGCGCCGCGTTTGGCGTCGGCACGAGATGGGAACCATCGGGGAGCGTGCAGTCCGTCAGCAGCACACCCCACGGCGCGGGCGGCGTGGCGGTCGCGCCAAGATCGATGCGGGCGAGGGCGTCGGGTCCGCTGACCCAGAGCGATTCGCCGCGGACGTCGCGTTCCCAGCCGGCGAAGCGCGCGCCGCCAAACGCGATGCGCTCCAAAATTTTTCGTGGCAGCGGTTCGAAGCGCGCGGGGCCGGCCGGTTGCAGCGTTAACGCGCCGAGTAGGCGCGGCAACTCGGTTTCCTCCGTGTCGGCCTGCGCCCAGATGCGGTCCGCGCGATCGGTGGGCGTGAGCGGCCAGAGCTGCGTGCGTGCGTGTCGCTCGGGAATTTGCAGTCGCTCCGCGATTACGAAGCGATCCGCCGCAGCGTCGTAGCGGTAGGTGCCGACATCGGTGACGAAGACGACCTCGGTCCCGACGTTGTAAACGTGACTCCAACCCTGACCGCCCGGCAGCCCGTGGTCTTCGCGATACGCAGTGAAGGTGGTGCGCGACCAATCGTCGTCTGCCGTGCCGGCGGGCCGTGTGACCTTGATGAAGCCCCGCGTTGGTGTGCCCAGCCACAGCGCGCTATCGGTGCCCGCGGCCACGGTGCGCACTTCCGTCGTAAGACCGGCGACTCCGCCTTCGTCACGCCAGCGGCCGTTTTCAAAGCGTAGCACGCTGAGACCGCCGAAGCGGCCGACGAAAACCCGATCGGGCTGGCCCGGTAGAATCGCGAGCTTGCTCACGCCTTCACTCGCGGAAAACACGGGTTGCGGGGTCGCGCTGCCCGCGACGAGTTGCAGCACGCCTTTGTCCGTGGCCATGAGCAGTCCGCTGGTGTGACTCGCGAGCGACCAGCACACGCCCGGTCCGCCGGCGAGCGGCGTGAAACGCGCCGCCGTGCCCGAATCCGGCTGCGCTGGCTCAAGACGGACGACGCCCTCGGGCGTCGCGGCGAAAAGAGTGCCGTCGTGCCGGCAGACATCGCGCACGAGGCCGCGCGGCAGGCCGTTGGTGCCATCGAAAAACGAAAAACGCGGACTGGGATCGAGGCGCACCACGCCGTTGCCCGTGCCGATCCACACGCCGCCCTCGCGATCGCGCGTGAGGCTGAGGATCGATTCGCTTTCGAGGCCGTTGGCCGAGGAGACGCGCGTGAGAAAACGAAACTCCGCATCGGCCACGATCACTCCGAGGCTCTGCGTGGCGATCACACGCGTGCCGTCGGGTATCCGCTCCATGTGGCGCAGGCGCGTGCGGGCCAGCATCGGATCGAGCGGCGTGGGGAAGTGCTCCAGTGCCGCACCACGTAGCCGGAAGAATCCGTTGCCGCCGAGATTGAGGATCAGATTTCCGTCGGGGCCGCGCTCGATCGCGCAGAAGGGCGCGGCGATCAATTCCGGGGCGGACGAAACTTCGGTGAAGTCGCGGCCATCGAACCGAAACAAACCGAAGCCCTGCCGGTGCAAATAGAGATCGTCGCCGACCGTGAGGAGCAACTGGCGCGGTTTGCCGTTGATCGCCCACGTGTCGAATTTCCCTTCGCGCCAACGCAGCACGAGCGACTCGGTGGCAAACCACAAGGCGTCGCGCGTTGCGATCATGCTCCAAATTACGCCGAGCGGCCGGCGGTCGGCTGGAATTTTCTCGATCAGCGAGGCAAAGATCGGCGCGCCGTCCGGCCCCGCGGTGATCGTGCCCATTTGATCCGTGCCGCCGACGAAAAGCCGACCGTCGGGGCCGATCGCAAGCGTGCGCACGAAACTGGTCGGCACCTCGATGCGGCGCCATTGCGTGCCGTCGTAGCTGAGCACGGAGTGGCTGTTGCCGAACCACATGACGCCGTCGGGGGCCTGCGCACCCATCCAGATTTGCTGGTGCGCGCGGTAGTCGCGCGGCGTGAACGCCTGCAGCAGCGGCCGGCCCATCTCACCCGTGGGTGCCGCGATTGTGATTCCCTGTGCCACCGCAAGCAGCGCCGCCAACCCGCCGAGCAGCGGCGATCGGCGGCGTAGAGACAGGGCGGGCATGTTGGCCAAGACACGCCGCGCTGGCGCGTGCGTCAATCGCGCGCGACGGGCTTACGCGTGCCTGCGTAAGGCGTCAGGCGACGGCCGGTTTCGCCTCCGGCTGCTCGCGCCATGTGAGCGCGAACAGCGCGGCGAGCAGCGGTAGCACGCCGGCCACGAGAATCATCGGCGCAAATTTTCCGATTGCGGGCGAATGCGTGTCAGCGAACTGGCCCACCAGCGGGTGAAGGCGGGAATTCAAAAACCACACGGAGGCGCCGATGAGGCCGAGGCACTTCGAGGTGTGCTGCGGCGCGATGTCCTGCACGAAGGTGTAGAACATCGCGAAGACGCCCATGATGCCCGCACCCACGACGCAGTAGAGCGCGACCATCACCCCGCGGTCGAGGCCGAGCAGCAGCGGTGTCGCCGCGAGGCAGAGCGCCGCCGCGAACAGGAGAGTGATCTTTCGCGCGCGCTCCACGGAGCGCCCGCCGCGCGCGAGCCGCTTGGCGAGAAAACCGATCGCGATGCTGCCGACGTCGGCCGCGAGATAGAAACCGATGAGCAGATACTGCAGTTGTTGATCCGTGAACTTGAGATCGACCACGAGGTGACGCGGGAGCCACACGCGGTAGAAGTGCCAGCTCATGTTGACCGTGACGCCGACCGCGAGCGTGATCCAGAACGCGCGCATGAGAAACACCGCGCGAAACGGCACATGCGCTGCGGCGAGCGTTTCGGTCTGCGCCGCGTGCGACATCTCCACAGCGCGTTCGCCGCGCGTGCCGAGCAGCCACATCACGATCCAAATCGATCCGGCCGCGCCCACGATCATGAAGAGCCGGCGCCAACCCTCGCCCTTTGGCCCGACCAGCGTGAGCACGAGGATGGGCGTGAGCACGGCGCCGACGGTCATGCCGCTGTTGAAGAGCCCGTTCGCAAACGCCTGCGACTCGCGCGGGATGATGCGGCGGATGATGCCGACCGCGACGGGCCAGTTAAACGCCTCCGATGCACCGAGGATCGCGCGGCAGACCTGCAGTTGGAAAATCGTTTCGACGAAGCCCGTCGCGAAGCCTGCGATCGACCAGACGAGCAGCGCCGCCGGATAGAGCCACCGCAGATCCCACTTGTCCGCGAGGAAACCCGCGACGATGAGAAACACGGCGTAGGAATAGCCGAACCACGCCTCCAGTATGCCGTAGCCCTGCTCGTTGAGGCCGAAGTCGGCCTTGATGAACGTGGCGACGGAGCCGAGCGTCTGGCGATCGACGTAGTTCACGACGGTCGCGAGCAGCATCATGACCACGACCCACCACTTCCATGGTGCGATGCGGGAGGGAGAAGGCTTTGGGGCGGAACTCACGGGGTGGGGAGGGTGGGAGACAGTGCGGGGTGCGCGGGTGCCGGGTCAAGCGGCGGCGCGGGCGATGATTTATTCCTTCTCGTGCTCCATCCGCTGCGTGGCGCGCATCTGGCGGTGGAGTTTTCGCCAGTTGGCCTTGAGCACGCGCTCCAGGCGTGGGTCGGCTTTACGCGCGGCGTAGGCCTGCTCGCGCTGGAGTTTTTGGAAACTTTGCCAGCGATCGAAATAGAGCGTGCCGGTGTCGAGCGCGGATTGGATCGCGCAGCCGGGTTCGCCGCGATGCGCGCAGTCGCTGAAGCGGCAGCGCGCGGTGAGCGCTGCGATGTCGGCGAACGTGGAATCGAGGGCGGGTTCATGGACGTCCCAGAGTTGGAGTTCGCGCATGCCCGGCGTGTCGATCACGAGGACGCCGGAAGGTGCGACGATCAGCTCACGGTGCGTCGTGGTGTGGCGGCCCTTGCCGACGGCGGCGCTGATGGCGCTCGTGAGCAGGCGGTCGGTGCCGAGCAGGCGGTTGATGAGGGTGGATTTTCCCACGCCCGACGAACCGAGGAGCGCGAGCGTGCGGCCGGGCACGAGCCATGGGGCGAGCGCCTCGAGGCTTTCGTCGCGCGCGGCGCTGAGCGCAACGACCGGCGCTCCGCTGGCAATCGACTCGACCTCGGCCCGCGCGCCTGCGGGATCGACGTGCAGATCGGATTTGTTGAGGACGACGACGGGCTGCGCGCCGCTCTCCCACGCGAGCGCGAGGTAGCGCTCGATGCGGCGGAGGTTGTAGTTTTGATCGAGGGCGGTGACGAGGAGCACGGTGTCGACGTTCGTCGCGACGATTTGTTCGCCGCCGGAATCGCCGGCGGCGCGACGGGAAAATTTCGTGCGGCGTGGCAGCACGGCGTGGATGTCGGCCTGTTGCTCGCCGGGCCGGAGTCGCACCGCCACCCAATCGCCCACGGCGGGAAGATCGGTGCGCGCAATCGCGGTGTAGAGGAGTTTGCCGGTGCAGACGGCGGTGAGTTCGCCGGTGGCGGCGAGGAGTTCGTAAGCGTGCTTGTGTTCGAGGGCGACGCGCGCGGGCATGAGGCCGGCGGCGGAGTGGGGATCGAAATGGCGGGAGAAAAATTCGTCCCAGCCGAGAGTGGAAAGAGACATGGATGGAAGAATGAGAGGCAGAGAGACGGGGAGAGAGGGAGACGGAGGGAGCGCGCACGTCGCAACACACGTGGCGTGTCCGACGGTGGAAAACAAAAAGGCCGCCCGGGCGGGCGGCCTGCGTCTCCGTGGAGAGGGAACGGCGCGGTTAGGCGCGCGCGTGCAAGGCAACCGGCAAGGGCAGGCAGGTATGGCTGTGGGCAAGGTCAGTCATCGTGTGGTGCGCGGTTGAAGGTTGCGGTTGGGCTTCTCGCGAAGCGACGGGCGGAGTGAGGTGGCCCGTGGGCGCTGAGTCAATCACGCGGCGGCCAGCACGCGCACGCGCCTCGCGGTCGACGTTGCCACCGGAGAGGATGATGCCGGCGCGTTGGCCGACGAGGCGGCCGCTGTCTTGCAGCAATGCCGCGAGCCCGGCGGCGCCGGCGCCCTCCGCGACATTGTGCGTGTCGGAGAAAGTCCTCCAAGGCGTATTCCTACATCCTCACGAAGGTCGAGAAGGACATTGGCATCGTCGGCGTCAACCTCGCCACTGGCGAAACCGACCGCCAGCTCGTGCTCAAGGAAAAGGAGCCGACGAACTACACGGTCGACGAGGCGACGAACCGCATCTTCCACTTCGCCGGCAAGGATTCCGTGGTGGCGTATCAGTTTTGAAACTTGCGGTCAGGTGGGAAGCCCCGCACACCGAGAGCAAATTGACGGATTCCATTCTGGGTGCCGTTCCAATCGTTGAGTTTGGTGATTCACTTTGCTGCGCTGCGACTTGATTTATTCTCCGCGTCCGACCATAGCATCTCACCTTAACCATGAATAAAAACCTCCGCCTCACCGGCTGTGTCCTGTTGGCATGCCTTGCCGCCTCCGTCGCCTTTGCCCGCAAACCGTTCGAAGCGATCGCGATCACCACCGGGCCCGCTCCGATCACCGTCAACGCCAGTGGCTCCAACCTGAACGACTTCGTCTCGAGCCTGATCAACACCAACGGGCAGTTCGCGCCGCTCAACGGCCGCGCCTACACCGCGAGTTCGACGTTTCTCGGCGTGCCCAACGCGGTCACGTTCAACACGAATGCCACCGGCACCGCCGTCACCTACGGGCTCACGCCCATCGGGTTCAACCGGACTTTCACCGGAACGTCGAAGCAGGATGTCGACACCCAGATCAAGGATTTCTTCCAGAAGAACGGCGCCGACACCATCGCGGCGTTTCTGAAGGCCATCGCCGAGAAATCCCCGCTCGCCGTCACTGACGGCAATCCCAACTCGGCCACGGCCGTCGCCGCGGCGGGCACCTTCACGGGACAGGGTTTTACCACGGCGGACGAAATCATGGCCGGTCTCGATGGCGGCAAGGCGCGCTACGGCGGCTTCGGCATCGGCTTCAACGCCGGGACCTTCGAGGCCGGCGACTTCAAGGGCTCGAACTACGATTTCTCGCTCACCGGGCTCAATCTCGGCCTCGGCGAGAGCGTGCGCCTGATCACGCCCATCTCGTTCAACTACCTGAAGGTCGAGGGCGCGCAGGTCGCCGGCATGGGAATTAATTTCGCGCTGCCGATCCGGCTTCAGACGATGAACAAGGACAACCCGTTCAACTGGCGCGTCACGCCGATTGGCGGCGTGAGCCTCCGCGGCTCGGCCGATCTCGCCGGCGGCGCGCTGCTCTGGCAGGCGGGCGTGACCAACACGATCGACTACAAGGCCGCGCCGAAACTCGTCGTCTGCATGATCAACCAGGCGACGTTCCACCGCAGCATCGGGATCACCTACGGCGACTACCATTTCGATCCGAAGATCGATCAGCAGATATTGAAGAACGGTCTCCGGGTAGTTTCGCCGCTGACGCCGCGGTTGATCGGTGACTTCTTCGCCGTCGATACGCGGTTCCTAAAAGCCGCTGCGGTGAAAAGCTTCGAGACCTTTGGCGGTTCGCTCTCCTTCCGCGCCACGCCGAACTACAATGTCTCGCTCGGTGCCAACTACGACACCGGCACGCGTTTCAAGGCCTACTCGGTCGGCCTCTCCTCCGCCTGGCGGTGGTGAGCAGCTGAACGGAACCCAAAAATCGCTGCGCCGGAAAGTCCCCGACCGCGTGGTAGCCGAAATCGTGAGATTTTGGCCCGTGTGAATCACGCTCCCGGCCAAAATCTCACGATTTCAGCCACCCGGGCGCAGAGTTTTTTGCCCCTGTGACCCGGACGACAAAAAAATCACGCTGGCGGCGCGTTGGGCGTTGGATCGCATGGATCGCGGCGGTGGGGAGCGTCGTGCTTGTCGGGTGGGTTTTGTTTTTCCCCGTGCCGCTGGGTTGGGCGGCGCGGCTCGCGCTTTCACGCACGCTGTCGGCGGAGGGCCCGCTGCAGGTGGGGCTGGAAGCGGCGACCTTCCGGTGGCGCTGGGGCGATTCGGCGCTCGCGGTCGAGGTGCTCGGCCTCAACGCCGCCGCGCGCGGCCGGCCGCTGGCGACGTGGCGCGGACTCGTCATCGAGGTGCCCAAGGCCGGGCTGTGGCACCGCCGGTTCGCCCCGTCGCAAATCACGCTGAGCGATCCGCACGTGACGCTCGATCAGACTCCCACTGGGGCGCTCGCACTCGTCGCGCCGCCGGCGGCGAAACCGGAAGCCGCGGCTCCCGCGGCCACTCCTGATCTCGGGCCGCTCGCCCCCGTGCTGCCCGCGCCGGGCGGAGCGACCAAGCTCGTGTTGGAGGGCGTCACGGTTCAGCTGCGCAATGGCGCGGGTGAAACCCGGCTGCCCTTTGGCCGGATTGAAACGACGCTCGCCCGCTCGGCCGACGGTGCGCTGGCACTCGATCTTTCACTTCCGCTCACGGCTGGTCCGACCTCGCCGCGGCTGACGGCCCGCGCTTCGCTCGATCCACGGACGAATCGCGGAGAGTTCACGATCGCGCTGCCCGCGTTTGCCACCGCCGATCTGCCCGTGGTGCCCGGGGCGCCGCCATTGCCGCTGCAAGGCACCGTCGCGCTCGATCTCGCGGGTCACTACGATCTCGCGGCGCTCCGGCTCGACGACATCGCCGGTGGCCTCAGTATATTCGACGGCGATCTCACGCTGCCCGGCGATGTGCTCGCCGGCAAACTCCACCTCGAACAGATCAAATTGCGCGGCCGGGCCGATCTCCGCGCGCAACGGCTCGTGCTTGAAACCGGCCGCGTGCGCATAGGTGCACTCGATGTGAACGTCACGGAATTTGAGGCGACCCTCGGCGATCGGATTCAGGCTCGCTGGCAGCTGGAGATGAGCGGACTCAAGGGCGCGGCGGTGCGCCCGCTGCTGCCCGCCGCACAGCGCGCCCGTGTGCCGCTATCCGACGACGCGATCGACCTCGTCGCGCTGGATCGCTTCACCACCCGCGGCAACGCCGAGTTGGAGCGAAGCACGGCGGGAGTGTGGTCCTCGAAGATCTTGCAGGCCGAGGGTCGCGTGGAGCTTTCCCTGGGGCGCGAACCGTTCGCGGCGGCATGGAACGCCCGGCAGGCGCCGGGCACGGACAACATCGCGCTCGACCTTTCGTTGCCGGCGTTTGTGCCGGGCCGCTGGCCCGCCGCGTTGATCGCCGGCACGCCGGCGGAGGTTGTCGATTTGCCGCTGGCGTTTTCCGCGCAGGCTCTGCTCTCGTCGATCGGAGAGCCACGCTCGGCGCGCATCACGCTCACGGGCGGTGCCGGCACCCTCAAGCCGCTGCAACCGGGAATGCCGCCGCTGGACGTGCGCCAGCTCGAAGTGCGGATCGAGAGCGAGCAATTCGATCGGGCGTGGCGCATTCCGGAGGCGCGGCTGGGACTCGCCAACGGTGCCGGCGTCGAACTCGTCGACGCCCGGGCCGAATATTCGCCCAAGCAGATCACCACGCAGGGTGAACTGCGCACCACCGGCCTTTCGGGAGAATTTCTCGCGCTGTGGTTGCCGCCGGACGCGTGGAAACCGCTGACGACGCTCAATCTCCCACCGCGCGAAATCGCACTCAATCGCATGAGCGTGCGCTTCGACGCCAAGGCGACGGCGCTTGCAGCTGGAGGCTGGCAGCCGGCGTCGCTCACCGCGAAGGTGGCCGCGCAACTGCGGCTCCACGCCGCGAATCTTGGGGTAACCGCGCAACTCACGCTGCCCGATGCCGGATCGCCAATCGAGGCGTCGGTGGATCTGGCGGAATTTCGGCCGCCGCAACTCGGCGTTGTCCTGCCGGAGGGGCTCACGACCGCCGCTTTCGATTTTCCGGTTTCGCTGCACGCAACCGCTCGCGCCACTGTCCAGGGTGAACTCGCCGCGGCCGCGATTCAGATCCGCGCCGGCTCTGGCCACGTGAAGACTCCGCCCGCGCTTGGCGATCTCGATTTGCCGTTCAAGGGACTCGCGCTCGATGCCGCCTACGATCCCAAGCGCGCGCGCGCCGAGGTGAAGGCGCTGCGCCTCGAAGCGGGCGGGTTGCGCGTTGATGTGAGCGATGTCGTGACGACGATCGATCCGCCTTACATCGCCACGGGACGACTGGAGGTGGCGGCCTTTGCGCTGCGGCCGCTGCTCGCACTGTGGCCGGCGAGCCAGCAGCCGGAGCTGCGTCGCACCGTCGAGACGACCTTGCGCAGCGGCGATTTTCTTGGCGCGCAGTTCGACTGGCGCGTGAAATTCGATCCGGCGGCGCAGCCCGCGCTTAGTATTTCTCAACTCAAGGGCATCGCCCGGCTCGCGAAGATTGAGGCGGTGACGGACGCCGTGCCCGGTCCGGTTGCCATCGTGGGCATCAACGCGGCGCTCGATTATCCGCAGGCCACGGTGGAATTGCAGGATGTCACCTTGCCCGGCGCGCGACTCCCGGCAGTGCGCGTGCAGGTGAGCGCGCTCAATCTGCCGGTGCCGGCGGCCAGCCTTACGGCAAAATTTGAAACCGATTTGGGCGTGGCCAACACAATCTGGAAATTCGCGCCGCCGGAGATGCTGACCGGCACCGTGGCCGGCGAGGTTTCGGCGCAAGCGCCGTTCGATGTCGCGGCGGTCGAGGCGCGCGTCGCCCTTGATTTCACCAAGGCGAAGCTACAACTGCCCGGCTTCCCCAGCGCCACGCCTGACACGCTGACTGTCACTGCCCGCGTGGCGCAGCCCCTTGCCAAGGACGTTGCAACCAAGGTGAGTTTCTCGCTCGACGCCTCGGCGTGGCTGGGCGCCCCGGTGCATCTCGCGGGCCGCGCCACGCTGACCGTCGGCGACCACCAGCCGGATTCTATCGAGGTCACGGCTTACGAACACGGGCGCACACGGCTTCAAGCCAGTTTCAAACAACCCAGCGCCAGTCGTCGCGAAATTTCCCTCTCCGGTCCGTATCTCAATCTCGTTCCCCTGCTGCGCGCGGGGCTCGCTGCGGCCGATGCGCTGGCCGCACGGCCCGTCGCTCCGGGTTCGACGGCGGTGTCACCCGTGGGATCCTCCGCGCCCGCCACGATGAAGATCGACGTCAGTGTTGGGGAAATCGAGTTCGGCCCCGGCCAGAACGCGCGCAAATTCGAGCTGCACACCGAGCTTGATAAAAACTGGCCGGCATCCCTCACGCTTTCAGCCGTCTCGGGAGCCGACGATGCGCTGCGCGCCGAACTCGGCGGACCTGCGGCCCATCAGACTTTCAAGCTCAACATCGCCGACGCCTCCGGCTGGTTGCGGACGCTCACGGCGCCTTGGAGCGCGACTCCTCCCGCCCCCGGTCAGTTTGGCTCGCTCGTCGCCCAACTCATGAAAGTGCCTACCGTCGTGTCAGGGGGCGGCGTCACGATTGAGGCGGACATGCGGCGGAGCGAACCCGAGTGGTTGCACGGTCGCCTGCAACTCACGCGAGCCACACTCGTCCGTCCGCCCTACGTGCTGCAGTTGCTCGCGCTGAAGTCTGGCAAAACTCTCGGAAACTCACCGTTGATCGAGGACTTTTCCATTGGGCGGCTGACGCTCAGTCGCACGACGGTGGGCGTCACCGATATTTCGCTCACCGGGTCGGGCCTGATCAACAACCTGAAGGTGAAATCTGCGAGCTACGGTCTGGCGGACGAGGCGCTCAAGGTGGACGGCGAATATTTTGGCGTCGGTTTCGATGTCATCGGGACGCGTGCGGCGCCGAAGATATTTTTGAAGGACAGCAACAAACTCATCCGCGCGATCGGCCAACGCAACGAGTTCGACTTCGACCCGCCGCCGCCAGCGAAACCCAAGAAGCCGTGATCGCCGCACCGGGGCTCAATCGTGCGAGCCCGGCAGGACGACCGTGCGGGCCTTCGGCTCCGGATGCTGCCGGTAAAAGAGGGCCGTGTGCCCGACGGCGCCGACACACACGCAGCGGCCCTCATCGGCGATTTTTTCGCAGAGGGCGGCGCGTTCGTCGCGGTCCGCGCCGAGGAAACGCAGCTTCACGAGCTCGCGCGCGCGCAGGAGCTTTTGGAGCTCGGCGAAAAATTCCGGCGTGAGCCCGGCGCGTCCGATCTTCAGGCCCGCGTCGAATTTCTGGCCGAGGCTGCGGAGGTGGGAGCGCTGCGCGCCCGTGAGAGGAAAGTCATACATGGTGGCACTGCGGATTACGCGGATGGCGCGGATAAGCGACAGACAATAATCGCGCGAAGATCCGGCCATGGGAAACACCTGCCGCTGCCGCCCGTGCGTTGACACTTCGCGATCCGGCGCGGATGTTGCGGGCGTGACGACGAACCGGTTGACCCTCGGCTTGGTGATCGCGTTGTTTGTGGCTGGGTCGCTGGCGGTGGTGGTGCAGTGGCGGATCAATTCCGAACTGCGGAGCGAGCTGGCGGGTTTGCGCGGCGAGACGCCGGCCGGCGGGCCTCCTTCGGTCTCGTCGCAACGCATCGTCGTGTCCGGGGTTAGCCCCGCGGAACTCGCGCGGTTGCGCGCGGATGTCGATCAGCTCAGGGCGCGGCTCGAACTGGTCGTTCGGGCGGGAGCGGCGTCGAAGCTCGCAGCGGCGGAGCCCCTGAACCTGATCCCCGCGAAGGCGTGGAAGAATGCGGGCACGGGCACGCCGGCCGCCGCCGCCGAGACTTTCCTGTGGGCAACGGATGGCGGCGACTGGGAGACCCTGGCCAAATCCATCTACCTCGATCCGGCGGCGCGAGAAAAGGCGGAGGCGATGCTGGCGCGCCTGTCCCCGGCGGCGCGGGCGACCTACGACACGCCGGAGAAACTCATCGCCCTCCTGATGGCGCGCGAAGGCGACAGCCAGGGCATGCAGGTGCTCGGTGAGAATCACGCCGGCGACGAGGCGCTCGTGAACCTGCGCCTGCAAAAGGGCGACGGGAAGACCAAGGAGGAGGGCCTGCCGTTTCGGCGCACGAGCGACGGCTGGAAACTCGTGGTGAACGGCAAGGCGGTCGACAAATTCGGCAAGAAGCTCGCCGAGCCGCCGAAGGGTGGAAAATAGCCGCGGCGGTCAGGCCGCGCCCGTGGGCGCACGGGTGAAGAAATCCAGCGGCAGCTCGCGCCACTTGCCCGGCGCAAGATCGCCGAGGTCGAGCGGGCCGAACCGCTCGCGCTGCAACGTGAGCACCGTCGCGCCACCCGTGGCGAACATCCGCCGCACCTGATGGTAGCGGCCCTCGATGAGCGTGAGTTCAGCCTCGCGGGGCGCGATGATTTTTAGCTCCGCGGGCGCACAGGGATCGGTTTCAGCGTCGAGCACGAGTGTGCCGCTGGCAAACAGCGGCACGAGTTCCGCGCCGAGATCGCGATCGACGGTCGCGCGATAGACTTTGGGGACTTTGTGCTTGGGCGACGTGAGCCGGTGCACCAGCGGCGATTGATCCGTGAGCAAGATCAGGCCGCTCGTGTCCTTGTCGAGGCGGCCCACACTCGTCACTTGCGGATTCCGCCGCTGCCAGCGGGCCGGCAGCAGCGAGTAAACGTTGGGGCCCTCGCGCAGTTCGTGCGAGCACACGAGCCCGAGAGGTTTGTGCAGCAGCAGAAGCAAACCATCCGGATGATCGAGTGGTTCGCCGTCGATGCGCACATCGGCCGCGCTGACGCGTGCGCCAACGTCATCCGCCTCCTCGCCGCGCACGGTCACAGCCCCGGAGCCGACCCAGTCGCGGGCTTCGCTGCGGCTGCAGTAGCCGAGATTGGCGAGGAGTTGGTCGAGGCGGCGCATGGGTGAAATACGAATGGCCGCAAAAAGACGCAGAAGGCGCAAAAGAGAAATGCGTGATGTCGGGGGAATCTCTTTGCGAGTTTTGTGCTTCTTTGCGGCCATGCGGCGCGTAATACCGATATGCTCCGTTTCGCCTTCCTGTTTCTGGCCGTCGTCTTGCTCACGCTGAGCCTGCTCACCGTGAGGATGTCGCCCGACTGGTCGCCGTGGCGGCTGGCGGTGCTCGCGGGCGAGTTTGGCCACTGGCTGGCGCTCCTCGCGCTTGCGACCGCGCTCGTGGCGTGGTTCGCGCGCGGCGGCGCGGGGCTGTGGGCGTTCGCGACGTTTGTGCCCGCGGCGGTGGCGTGCGGGTTGTTTCTCAAACCGAGCTGGCAGGCGTGGAAAATCGGCAGGGAGCTGCCGGCGAAACTCACGGCGCAACTTGGCCCGTTCGCGGCGACACGCGCGGCGTTTTCACCCGCGGCGTTGTTCGAACGCGATCCGGCACCGGTCACGGTGAAGACGCTGCACGTCACGCCCGAGCTGCCGCTCGATTTTTATCCGACGGAGCGCGCCAACGCGCCATGCGTGGTCGCGATTCACGGCGGCGGCTGGGACCGCGGCGACCGCACGCAGCTCGCGCCGTTCAACCACTGGATCGCGCGGCACGGCTACGCGGTGGCGGCGATTTCGTATCGGCTCGCGCCGAAATTCCAGTGGCCGGCGCAACGCGACGACGTGCTTGCGGCCATTGCCTTCCTGAAGGCGCACGCCGCCGAACTCGGCCTCGATGCGACGCGGCTCATCTTGCTCGGCCGATCCGCCGGCGGGCAAATCGCGGAGGCGGTCGGCTACACCACCGGCGATCCGGCGATTCGCGGCGTGGTCGGGCTTTACGCGCCGTCGGACCTGATCTTCGGCTACGAGAACGCGCGCGAGGACGACATCCTGAAGTCGCCCGCGCTCATGCGGCAGTTTCTCGGCGGCACGCCGGAGTCGGCGCGGGCGAACTACGAATCGGCCAGCGCGCTGTTGCACGTCGGTCCGAAATCGCCGCCGACGCTCCTGCTCCACGGCACCATCGATGCGCTCGCGTGGTATCGCCACAGCGTGCGGCTCGATGCGCGCCTCGCGGAGCACGGCGTGCCTCGCGCGCTCGTGCTGATGCCGTGGGCCTCGCACGGCTTCGAGTTCAACCTCCAGGGCCCCGGCGGGCAGCTCACGACGTTTGCGCTGGAGTGGTTTTTGGCGCGCGTGACGGAGTGAGCGGCGGCGGTTGGGCGTAGCGCGGTGCTTCAG
>JANXSC010000631.1 GCA_025352845.1 Opitutaceae bacterium | reverse complement strand
CCAGACGGTGGCGGTGGTGTCCACGCGGTCGAAGATGTTTTCGACGCGGGTCTCTTCGGCAATGCGGCCGCCCTCGCCGTTGAACATGGCGTTGCGGTGGAAGCCGCTGGCGATTTTTTGCTCGCGGGTGGCGGCGGGCAGGAGATCGCCGGCGAGTTGTTCGATCGTGAATTGGTCGAACGGTAGGTTGGCGTTGAGGGCGTTCACGACCCAGTCGCGCCACGGCCACATCGTGCGCTCGGGATCGCCCTGAAAGCCGTTGGTGTCCGCGTAGCGCGCGAGGTCGAGCCAGTCCCAGGCCCAGCGCTCGCCGTAGCGCGGCGAGGCGAGCAGGTGATCGACCACGCGCTCGTAGGCACCGGCATTCTTGTCGGCGAGAAACGCGTCCACTTCCGCCGCCGTCGGCGGCACGCCCGTGAGATCGAGCGTCACGCGGCGGAGAAGGGTCGCGCGCTCGGCCTCGGGAGCGGGCGCGAGGTTTTCGCGCGCGAGCCGCGCAAGGACGAAGGCGTCGATCGGATTTTCGATTTTGGATTTTCGATTCTCGATTGTCGGGACAGCGGGGCTTTGCGGTGTTGTGAAAGCCCAGTGCGTGCCCCACGGCGCACCCGCGGCGATCCATTTTTTCAACAGCTCGATCTCGGCGGGCTTGAGCTGACGGCTGGATTTTTGCGGCGGCATCACCTCATCGTCTTCCTTGCTTGTGATGCGCAGGAAAAGCTCGCTCGCCTCCGGCATGCCGGGTGTGACGACTGTCACCTCATTGCGCGTGCGGAAAATCCCCTCGCGTTGATCGAGCCGCAGCTTGGCTTCGCGGGTCGCGGCATCCGGTCCGTGACAGCGGAAGCACGCGTCCGAGAGGATCGGTTGGATGTGCCGGTTGAAATCGATCGCCTCGGCGGCGCGCACGGCGATCGCACCGCACAACACAAACAAAGTCAGGGCGATTTTTTGTAAGCTTCGCATACTGTTCAGGGCGAAGCCGCAGTGTTAACGGATAAGGCCAAAGTGGGGAGCGGCGAGGAGCGGGTTGGGCAGGTGAGGACAGCAGGTGCCGTCCACAGTGTAATCGAGCCGGTCCCTGACGATGTCCAGCCTGCGTCGCGGGCTGTCGGGCGCGATGGGTTTGTCTCGATCTTGCTCTGCGCATTCATCCTTCGCTGATTTCAGAATGACAGACCATTTCGCGAAACGCGTCATCAGTTCCCGTCCTCTTTCGCCGCGGGCCGCGGACCGCGACCACCACCCTTCAGACTCGAGAGGTAGCTCACGACATCGCGAATTTCCCGCGGCTGCAGAATCGCACCCATCGCCGGCATGATCGAAATCGGCGGCGACTGGGTCGCGATTTCCGCGCGCGGGATGACGCGCTGCTTCCCGTCGAAGAGCCGCACGGTCACCGCTTCCGGCGTCTCCTTCGCCAACGTGCCGACGACCTCGCTCCTGTCTTTCTTCGTCACGTTCACGAGGCCGAAGCCCACCGCGATTTTTGCCGAGGGTGTGAGCAGCGACTCGAGCAGATACGCGGCGTCGTGCTGCGCGCCGATCGCGCGGAGGTTGGGGCCGACCTCGCTGCCGCCAGAAGTCTCCACCGAGTGACACGCCGTGCAATTCGCCGCGAGGTGGTTCGCCACGATGTCACGCCCGCGCGCAATATCCCCGCCCGCCAGCAACTCCGTCTGAGCCGCGACCGTGGCCGAGGCGGAATACGTTTTCCAAATTGCCGCCAACGTCGGACTCGCCGGCGCACGCGCCTGTAACGCTTCGATTACATCGAGCTTCAGCGCGGGCTCGGTTTTGCCGGCGACTAAGCTCTCGCCTTCCTCGGCGAGCATGGCATCCGCCACCGGCGCGCCCGCCTGGGCGAGCAGCGCCAGCGCGTGCTGTTTCTCGGGCACGCTGCGCGTCTTCAAAACTTCGCGCGCCTCCTTCACCAACCGCGCAGGCTGCTCGGGCAGGAGCAACTCCAGCGCCGCACGATGCAGCGCCGCCGGCGCCCCGGGCGCCAGTGCGAGCTCAAGCACGGGCGCAAATTCCGGCCGCTTCCGCTCATCGCCCGCCATGAGGCGCAGCGCCTGCGCGCGCAAATCCCCCGCGGCCTTCGTGTCGCCCACAATCGCCGCGATCTGGCCCGCGCCCGCCTTCAGCGCGTGCGCGATCATGATTTCAACGGCGATCGTCTTGAGCCCCGGATCGGCGAGCGCGAGCAGGCGATCGAGCCGCGGGGTGAGCATGCCTTCGATGGCCGCGGGTTGAAACGTGCGCGCCCAGCCATCGACGCGGTCGAGGCGCGGCGGATTTTTCCAGCTGCGCAGCGTCACGAGCGCCTCTTCGCGCATCGCGTGCGGCGCCGTTTCATCGAGTGCATAATTCACCAGCCGCGCCGCCGCCTCCGCCGTGCCCAAGCGCAGACTCGCGTTAATCGCGCGGCGCACCACCGGCTCACTCTTCACCGGTCCGCCAACGAGCGCCGCGAGCGCCGGCAGCGCCGACGGCAGCGAGAGATCGTCGTGAATCGCGCGCGCCGCTTCGGCGACGACAAGCTGGTCGGCATCGCGCAAAAATTCCCCCACTTCCGTGGCACCCTGCCGGCGGAGTGCGACCACCGCGACGAGCCGCACGTGCACCGCCGGGTGATTTTTCCTCGCGACAAGTTGGACCGGAGTCGCACAGCCGCCCAAGCCCGCCACCGCGGCGTGACGCAGAATCGGCACCGTGCCGTCGCGCTCGGCGAGCGCGAAGAGCGCCTCGACTGCACTCGGTTCGCGAAATTTGCCCAGCGCGATGCCCGCCTGCAACCGCACGCGCGGCGCAGGATCGTTCAACAGTGAGATGAGCGGCGCACCTTGGCCTCTCGCGGCAGCGTCGACAGAATCGCCGAGCACCTTCGCAGCTTGCGCGCGAATTTCAGAGTCGGCATCGCGCAACAGCGCAACGACCGGACCGGCTTCTGTCGCGTTGCGGCGCATGAGCTGGCCGATTCCCCAGAGCGCGTGAATGCGCGCGAGTTGCGCGGCCTGCGAATTTTTCGCCACGGCGAGCAGCTCCGCGCCCTTGTTGCGCTTCGCGAGTTCGAGCTGCGCGCCCTGCCGCACCCGTTGATCCGCATGCCCGAGCAGCGTGGCGAGTTCGGCGTCGGCGCGCGCCGCAAAACCGGCGACGAGAATTTTCTTCGTTTCCACGCGCAGCGGGCTCTTCGCGGCATCTTTCGTATCAACGCGCCAGAGCGCGCCGAGGCCGTCGAGCGGATAGCCACCGATCCAGTCGGCCATCATGAGCGAACCGTCGGGCTGCCAGGCGAGGCCGATGCCCATGATGCCGTCGTTCAGGATGCGCGCATCGGTCATCTTAAATGTCGCGCCATCCTGCGCCGCGCGGAAGGCCCGCATTTTCCCAGAGGGAAATTCGTTGAGGATAAACATCCCGCGCTGCGCCTCGCCCAGCGCCGTGCCGGGATCGTGTTTGAAGCCGGCGGGACCATCCGAGTAGC
>JANXSC010000621.1 GCA_025352845.1 Opitutaceae bacterium | reverse complement strand
AGACTTTGGCGGCATCGTTGCCGCACAAGCCAAAGTCTCACGACTTCGGCTACGGATTATTCGGATAGGTTCTTACGTGAAGCCGAGGAGCTGGATGCCCCACGTGCGCGCCTGCTCCAGCACGGCGGGCGCGTCCAAGATGATCACCTTGCCGGTTTCGAGCGCGGCCGCGCCGAGGTGCGCCTCGCGCATCACCTCGAGCGTGCGCAGGCCGAAGCACGGCACGTCGAAGCGCCAGTCCTGTCGCGGCTTCACGGTCTTCACGAAGAGCGTCTCGTCGGTCTTGAGCGTGCCGGCGCGGCGCAGCATCTCGTCCGTGCCCTCGTAGGCTTCGACCGCGAGCACCGTGCCCTGGCGCACGACGCAGCCCTGTCCGATGTCGAGCCGCGCACACTCGCGGGCGATCTGGATGCCGTGGTCGAGGTAGTCCTGCTCGATGGAAAACTTCCGACCCGTCATGCAGCCTGCCGTGGCGAGGTGAGCGTCGAGAAACGATCGCGCGTCGAGCAGCGTGACGCCGAGCGCCTCAATCTCGCGCGCGATGGCGCCGAAGATGGTTTCCGCGTTGCGACGTTTCAGAGAAAGCAGAATGCGCGTCGCCTTGAGATCGGGATGCAGGCCCTTGAACAACCGGCGCGGCGTGATCTGGCCGGCCATGTAGGCGTAGCTGGCGCCAAAATCTTTTAACGCATCGAGCATGTGGCCCAGCTGCCCGACCTTGAGCATGACCTGTTCGTTCTTCGGAAACGACGCGACAAGTTCCGGCGGCGTCTCTTCCTCAAACGCAATCAACCGAATCGGCACGCCGGCCGCACGCACCGCCTTCGTCACGAGCTGCGGGTAAAGTCCCTGCCCCGCGATCAGCGCGATGGGTTTGCGCGGATCGAAATTGGCGGGGAGAAACGTGGAGGGTGTGGGCACAGGGGAAAATTGGTGGGAGAATCCAAACCGGATTGTCATTCTGAGCGCAGCGAAGAATCCAGCTGGACTGTCGAAGTGAGATGCAGGGTCGATCGTCCCATTGGATTCTCCGCTGCGCTCAGAATGATAGACATGGGAAGACGCGTGCTTAAGCGACGACGATATTCAGAATTCTACCTGGCACGTAGATGACGCGCTTGATTGTTTTGCCCTCAAGGTGTGGCACGACCTTGGGGTTTTCGCGCGCGAGTTGGAGTGCGGCTTCCTCGTTGAGACCCACCGGCACGACCTGGTCGCCGCGATGCTTGCCGTTCACTTGGAAGACGAGTTTCACCTCGGTGATCACGAGCTTCGCGGCATCGTAGGCGGGCCACGGGGCGGCCATGATGGAGCCGGTCGCGCCGAGCCGCGCCCACAACTCCTCGGCAATGTGCGGCGCGAAAGGCGCGAGCAACTGAAGCAACGTGAGCGCGGTCGCGGGGTTTACGGTCGGCGATTTCTGCACGGCATTCGCGAGCACCATCAGATCGGAAATCGCGGTGTTGAACTGGAGCGTTTCGATCTTCTCGCCGACCTTCTTGATCGTTTCGTGGAGGAGTTTTGTGAGTTCGGCGGAGTCGGCGGCGGTGGCGGAGACTTTGGGATTCACGCTGCCGTCGGCGGCGATGAGTTCGCGCCAGACTTTTTGGAGGAAGCGGTGCATGCCCTCGATCTGCTGCATGCTCCAAGGCTTCATCGCCTCAAGCGGGCCGAGGAACATCAGGTAGAGTCGCAGCGTGTCGGTGCCGTGCGACTGGATGATGGTGTCGGGACTCACGACGTTGCCGCGGCTCTTGGACATTTTTTCGCCGTCCTCGCCGAGGATGATGCCTTGGTGAAACAGCTTCGTGAACGGCTCCGCCTGCGGCACTACGCCGAGATCGAAGAGCACCTTGTGCCAGAAGCGCGCGTAGAGCAGGTGCAGCACGGCGTGCTCCGCGCCACCGACGTAGAGATCGGGCGCGCCCCAATACTTCAGCGCCTCGGGCGAGGCGAAGGCGTCCGCGTTTTTCGGATCGAGGAAACGCAGGTAATACCAGCACGAGCCCGCCCATTGCGGCATGGTGTTGGTCTCGCGGCGGCCGCGCACCCACGCGTCGCCGGCGGGCCGGGGTGAGGAAGCAGACACGGCGGCACCGGTCTCGACGTTGCACCAGATTTCAAGCCACGCGGTTTCGTTGGCGAGCGGGCTCTCGCCGGTGCCACTCGGCAAATAGGATTGCACGTCAGGCAGCGCGAGGGGCAGTGCCGTCGCTGGGAGAGGCAACGCGTAGTGGGTAACGCCGCTCTCTTTGAACGTCACAGCTTGTGGCGGCAGCGTCGCACCACGAATCGTCTTCGCCTTCGCGTAGTCCGCCTCGCTCACCCACACGATCGGGAAGGGCTCGCCCCAGTATCGTTGACGCGAGAAGAGCCAGTCGCGGAGCTTGTAGTTAATCGTTTTCTTGCCGACGCCCCTTTTCTCCAGCGATTCGGTTATACGGCCCTTGGCCTCAAGAGTGGGCAGGCCGTCGAGAGCGCCTGAATTCATGGCAGCTCCCAAATCCGTGAAGACAGATTTGAACTCAGATACTCGTTGCGAAAACACTTCGTAAGCGCGCGGCTCAAGCGTCTTGTCGCGAGTCGATGCCGCCTCGATCAGTTCGGCGTAAGTCCAAGTGTGCGACTTGCCGTCGATCTTCACTTCAACTTCAAGATGCGCCCCATTTTTCCCGAGCCACTCCAGTGACGGCTTAACGACTGCTTGGATCGGGAGTCTGAACTGTAGCGCGAATTCGAAATCCCGATCGTCGTGAGCCGGCACCGCCATGATCGCGCCGGTGCCGTAGCCCATGAGCACGTAGTCGGCGATCCAGATGGGGACGCGGTGGCCGTTGACGGGATTGATCGCGTAAGCGCCGCTGAAGACGCCCGACTTGTCCTTCGCGAGATCGGTGCGCTCGAGGTCGCTCTTACCGGCAGATTTTTTGCGGTAGGCGTCGACGGCGGCCTTGTTGTCCACGGTCGTAAGCGCCTCGACGAGCGAGTGCTCGGGCGCGATGACCATGTAGGTGCAGCCGAACAGCGTGTCGGGCCGCGTCGTGAAAATCTTCAGTTGGCCGAGCGCCTTGTTTTCGAGGTCGAAGAGAATCTCCGCGCCCTCGCTGCGGCCGATCCAGGCTTCCTGCATGCGCTTGGTGGAATCGGGCCAGTCGACGTCCTTCAGGTCTGCGAGCAGCCGCTCGGCGTAGGCGGTGATGCGCAGCACCCACTGGCGCAGATTTTTTCTTTCGACGGGGAAACTACCGACCTCGCTCTTGCCGTCGACGACCTCCTCGTTGGCCAGCACGGTGCGCAGCTCCGGGCACCACCACACGGGGCGCTCATCGACGTAGGCGAGCCCGCGCTGGAAGAGCTGCAAAAAGATCCACTGCGTCCACCGGAAATACTTCGGGTCGGTCGTGTCGATCTCGCGATCCCAGTCGTAGGAGAAGCCGAGCGCCTTGATCTGCCGCTTGAAATTGACGATGTTGTTCTGCGTGTTCGACGCGGGGTGCGTGCCGGTCTTGACCGCGTGTTGCTCGGCGGGGAGGCCGAACGCGTCCCAGCCGATCGGATGAAGGACGTTGAAACCCTTGGCGCGCTTGTAGCGGGCGAGAATGTCCGTGGCGGTGTAGCCCTCGGGATGGCCGATGTGCAGGCCCGCGCCCGACGGGTAGGGGAACATGTCGAGCACGTAGAATTTCGGCTTCGACGAAATGTTTTCGGCGCGGAACGCGCCGTTTTGCTCCCAGAAATTTTGCCAGTGCGGCTCGATCTGGAGGAAATTGTAGTCAGTGCACGAGGTGGCCATCGGGTGAACGGGCCACAGTGAAACCTTTCACGGCTCGGTCAATCCCGGTGCGGCGTGGATGGCGGTCAGGCTGATTTTTCCCGTCATTGCGAGTCCGGCGCAGCAGGGCGTGGCAATCCAGCTGAAATCTCACATGGATTGCTTCGTCGCTGCGCTCCTCGCAATGACAGTAAAAATACCAATGGTCCGTGGCTTTGAGACTTTGCCGGTG
>JANXSC010000600.1 GCA_025352845.1 Opitutaceae bacterium | reverse complement strand
GCCGCGAGCTCGCGGCCCAGGCCGAAAATCTCGTCGGCGTAGCGCAGCGCGATCTGCCCGGCGTCGGTTAGCACATTGGCCCGGCCGGCGCGGCGGAAGAGTTTCTCGCCGAGCGCCTCCTCTAGCTCGCGGATCTGGGCGGAGATGGAGGGCGGCGAGATATGCAGCTTTTCCGCTGCCTGTCGCAGCCCGCCCTCGCGCGCCACCATCCAAAAATAACGCAAATGATGAAAATTGATCCAGTCCATGAGTGGGATTGGGAGTTAGGTATAAACTAACTATCAGTGTCAAACTGAGTATTAGTCGAAACCGAGTTCGGCTGGTATCGTGGCGGGCCATGAAACTTCTCCTCCACCACGGTAACGTCCGTCCCCGCCCCTCCATCGAGCGCTTGGTTGAGCGTCTCCTGCTTGCCCTGTCCACCCGCCAGCGCATTGAGGAGGCGGTGGTGCGCTTCGCTGACGAGCGCGAGGCCAGCCCTCGTTTTCAGGTGAGCGTGCTGCTCCGCGTCCCTGGTCCCGACATCCATGCCACCGCCTCGGATCATACCGTGCGGGTCGCGGTCGAGAAGGCGCTGGGGGCCGCCGAGGCGCAGGTCGATGCGCGCCACGGCCGCCGCATCCAACGCCGCCGTCGCCAGCCCCTCCTCGCCGCCGGCGGGCGGGGCTGGTGAGACCATTTCCCTGCACTGACGACTCATTCGACCTAAAGACCGACGATGCCTGCACTGTTTCCGTTTGCCGACTACTGGTGGTTCTACGCGCTGTTCACGCTCGGCGTGCTCGCCGTCCTCGCGCTCGACCTCGGGGTGTTCCACCGCGACGCCCACGTGGTCGGGTTCAAGGAGGCGCTCGGGTGGACGATCGTGTGGACCGCCCTGTCTCTGGCGTTCTGCTTCGTGCTCTGGCGCTACGCCGAATGGAAGCTCCCGCAGGATCCCCGGTTGGTGGCGGCGGGCATGACGACGGCCGCGGCCTCCGCGTTGGCGGATCGCACGGCGCTTGAGTTTCTCACGGGCTACGTGGTCGAGCTCTCGCTGTCGGTGGACAACGTCTTTGTCTTCATCGTCGTCTTCACGTTCTTCGGCGTGCCGGCGCAATATCAGCACCGCGTGCTGTTTTACGGGATTCTCGGCGCCCTGATCTTCCGGGTGATCTTCATCGCCCTCGGCTCCGTGCTGATGCAGTTCCACTGGGTCATCTGGGTCTTCGGTGGCTTCCTGATCCTGACCGGCCTGAAGATTCTATTCGCGCCGGAAAAGCCGATGGACCCGGAGAAAAATCCGCTCCTGCGTTTGCTCCGGCGCTTCATTCCGATCGTGCCGACCTTCGACGGGCAGAAGTTTTTCGTCGTGAAAAACGGCGTCCGTCACGGCACGCCGCTGCTGGTGGCGCTGGCCGCGATCGAGTTCAGCGATATTATCTTCGCGGTCGATTCTGTGCCGGCGATCTTCGCCATCACGAAGGAGCCGCTGGTGGTCTTCACCTCGAACATCTTCGCGATCCTCGGGCTGCGCTCGATGTTCTTCCTCCTCTCGGGGGTGGTGCACAAGTTCCGCTTCCTAAAATACGGTCTGGGCGTCGTGCTCATCTTCGTCGGCCTGAAGATGGCGTGGCTCAACGATCTCTTCGGGGGAAAATTCCCGATCGTCTGGTCGCTCGCCATCATCGCCGGTGTGCTCGGCGCCTCGATCGCGGTCTCGCTGGTCTTCTCGCGTGGGGTGCTCGCGCCCCCAGCCGGTCCGGCGCGCCCCGCGGCTCCGTCGGTTCCCACCACTTGAACGCTCATTTTCCCATGAATCCCATGAAAATTACCGAAACCACCATCCCGGTCGATCTCGACCGTTACCTTGCCGCCAACTACGGCGGCGACATCACCAGCACCGCGAGCTACGTCGAGCGGGGCGCGGTGCTGGTCACGCCGCATTCACTGACCGGACTCCGCACCTTGCGCCCGGCGTTGCACGCCAAGATCGCGGCGCTCGAAACCGGCTCCCGCTTGCGGTCTCGGCTCGATGCGCTCGCACTTTACTTGGACGAGACCGCCGCCGAGCGCGCCACGCTGTCACCTGCGATCCGGGAGGCTGCCTTCGCGCTGCTCTACTTCCTCAAAGGCTTTGATCGCATTCCGGACTCGGTGCCCGAGATCGGGCTGCTTGACGATGCCCTCGTTGTGCAGGTCGTTTTTCAACGCCATGAGGCGGCCCTGCGGGGGCACTGGTTGCGTCGTCGTCGGCCGTGGCAGATGGAAAACTGAGCCGCGAAACGGCGCGTTGCCTCGCGGGAGCACGCCGTCCTTGCTCGCGCCGTGCCCATGTCCTTTGCCGTCCAGATTCCCGTTAGATCCCTCCATGTCGCGCCGCTCGACATTCCGCTGCACGTGCCCTTCGGCATCGCGGGCGGCGCGCAGGCGATGGCCAACAACGCCCTCGCCACGATCGAGCTGGCCGACGGCACGCGCGGCTACGGCGAGGCCGCGCCGCTCCCGCCCTACAACGGCGAGACGCAGGCCGACGCTCTGACCGCCCTCCGCAGCGCCGCCGCCTGGATCGCGGGCCGCGATTCGCGCGACTGGCGTGCGCTGGGCGCAGAGTTTGCCCGGCGTTCGCCCATCCCCTCCGGCTCCGCGCGCTGCGCGCTCGAGATGGCGCTGCTCGATGCGCTCACGCGGCACATGGGCTTGCCGCTCGTGAAATTCTTCGGTGGTGCCGGCACTGCGCTCGAAACCGACATGACCGTGACGACCGGCTCTGCCGCCGACGCCGCGAAAGCCGCCCGCGACATCCGCGCCCGCGGCATCCGCATGATCAAGGTCAAGGTCGGCGGCAAGCTCGGCTCCGCTCACGACCTCACGCGCATCGCGGCGATCCACGAAGTAGCGCCCGATTCGCCGCTCATCCTCGATGGCAACGCCGGCGTGTCGCGCGCCGCCGCGAGCGAACTCGTGCGCGGCCTGAAGGCGCGCGGCATCACGCCGGCGCTCCTCGAACAATGGCTCGCCAAAGATGACCTCGCCGGGGCGCGCGCGCTGATGGCCGAGAGCGGCTGGCTCGTCGCCGCCGATGAGACCGTGACGACCGCCGCCGACGCACGCCGAGTCGTCGCCGAGCGCGCCGCGCAGGTGATTAATATCAAGCTGATGAAAGGTGGGCTCGCCGAGGCGCTCGACATCGCCGCCGTCGTGCGCGCCGCCGGACTCCGCCTGATGATCGGGGGCAACGTCGAGAGCATCCTCGCGATGACGGTCTCGGCGTGCTTCGCCGCGGGGCAGGGTGGTTTCGACTTTGCCGATCTCGACACGCCGTTTTTCCTGTCGGAAAATCCGTTCGACGGCGGCTACGCGCTCGATGGCGGAAAGATTTCCGTGGCGCACATCACCGCGGGCCATGGCGTGACGCCCAAAAAATAGGCAGCGACGCGGGTCCGCACCCGCGTCGCCTGTGTTCCCTGGTGCCGGGCATGCACCGGCAGTAGATTTTTTTTCAGCAGTCCGTTGGCTTACGGCTCGACGGTCAGGAGCGAGATCACCTGCGTGACATCCTCGGTGTCGAGCGCCAGGACGATGGCGCGCCCGATCAATTCGGACGATTTTACCGTGCCCTTGAGCGTCACGACGCCCTGATCCGCATCGACGTTGATCTTGAGGGCCGACAGCTGCGAGTCGCCGACGAGCTTGGCGTTGATGACGGTCACGACCTTGGCGTTGTCGAGGGCGGTGCCGGTGCGGGCCATGGCGGTGGCGGTCTTGGAGCGGACGATGCGTGCGCCCTTCGCCAGGTCGGCCTTGATGTCGGCCGGCGTGAGCTTCCATTCCTTGAGTTTGTCGCCGATGGCATCCTTGGCGTCGATCATCGCCTCCTTCGTTTTCTCGGCGGCGTTTTTCGCTGCCATTTCGGTTTTCTGGGCGAACGTCGGTTCGCTGGTCATCGGTTCGCTCTTCTTGCCGCAGCCAGCGAAGGCGAGTCCGAGGAGTGGCAGCAGGAGGAGCGATTTCTTCATGGGCATGATGGTTTGATTACACGGACCGCAATATCGGGCGGTGGTTCGGTCTCATCGTGAAATTTTCGGAGAATGATTTTGATTTGCCGCGCGACACGAAGAATCCGACGGAGCAAACCCGGGCGGCGGAATCGTCGTTGCCGCCGCAGCGCGAGTCTTCTTCGTTGGCGAAAGCATGACTTCGAAAACTGCCCTCATTACCGGCGCGTCGCGCGGCATCGGCCGTGGCATCGCGATCGAACTCGCCCGCACGGGCGCGCGCATCGCCATCAACTACGCCGGCAACGCCGAGGCCGCCGCCGAGGCGCTCGCCCTCGTGAAAGCGGCGGGCGGTGAAGGCTTCATTGTGCAGGGCGACGTCGCGGTCGCCGCGGATCGCGAGCGGCTCGTCGCGGAGACGGTCGGGAAGTTCGGCCGCATCGATCTGCTGGTGAACAACGCTGGCGTCGCGCCGAAAGTCCGCGCCGATCTGCTCGACGCGGGCGAGGAGAGTTTTGATCGGCTCTTTGCGATCAATTTGAAGGGGCCGTTTTTCCTCACGCAGCTCGTCGCGAAGCAGATGCTCAGGCAGGCGCCCGACGCCGAAGGTTTCCGCGGCCGCATCGTCAATATCACCTCGATCTCCGTCTACACCGCGTCGATCAACCGCGGCGACTACTGCATGGTTAAGGCCGGGCTCGCGATGATGACGAAGCTCTTCGCCGACCGCCTCGCGAACGACGGCATCAACGTCTACGAAATCCGCCCCGGCGTGATTGCGACCGACATGACCGGGGGCGTGAAGGAGAAATACGACAAGCTTATCATCACCGACGAGCGCGGCATCACGCCGATCCGCCGCTGGGGCAAACCCGAGGACATCGGTCGCGCCGTCCGCGCGATCGCCGAGGACCGGTTTCCGTTTTCGACCGGCGCGTGCTTCGACGTCGACGGCGGGTTTCATTTGCAGCGGCTCTGAGCGGGTGCCTAAAAACTCCGCCAACCATTTTGTCATTCTGAGCGGAGCGAAGAATCCAGCAGGAGCGACGCACCCGGTTTCAGGGAGTGAAAATTCCAGTGGATTCTTCGCTCCGCTCAGAATGACAGGCCTTATTCGACACCCTCTGGGCAATGACGCCGCGGGGTGCTCGCACTTGCGAAATTCCCGCCGCCTTCTACGGTGCGCGCGTCATGAAAAAACTCATCGCTTTGGTTTCTTCCCTTCTGCTCGCCGCGGCGCTGTTCGCCAACACGGGCAAAGTCCCAGATATCGCGCAGGCTGATCTCCAAAAGGCGATCGCGGCGAAGACGGTTACCGTGCTCGACGTGAACGGCACCGACTCGTTTCAGGAAGGCCGCATCCCCGGCGCGATCGACTACATCGCCAACGAGGCGAAACTCGCGTCGCTCCTGCCGATGGACAAGAAGGCTCTCATTGTCGCCTACTGCGGCAACAAGTATTGCACCGCGTATCAGGCGGCGGCCAGCGCGGCCGTGGCGCTCGGCTACACCAATGTGAAGCACTACTCGCCCGGGATCGACGGCTGGAAAAAATCCGGTGCGAAAATCGAGAAGAGCTGAGGCGAGACTGTCATTGCTAGAAGCCGCGCTCTGCGCGGCGACGAAGCAATCTAGCTGGATCGCCACGGCGCGTCC
>JANXSC010000596.1 GCA_025352845.1 Opitutaceae bacterium | reverse complement strand
GCTTTCACCTGCGCCCTCGCCGTCGCGCTCGCCGCCGCCGAGCCGAAACCCAACGTCATCCTCATCCTCGCCGACGACCTCGGTTACGAGACGATCGGGGCCAACGGCGGTCAGTCGTATCGCACGCCGGTGCTTGACCGGCTCGCGGCCACGGGCGCGCGCTTCACGCAATGCTACGCGCAGCCACTCTGCACGCCGACGCGCGTGCAGCTCATGACCGGCCAGTCGAATGTCCGAAACTACATCAACTTTGGCACGATGGACCCGACGCTCTCGACCTTCGGCCATCACTTCCAGCGCGCCGGCTACCGCACCGGCATCGCGGGCAAGTGGCAGCTCGGGTCCGAAAAAAACCTGCCGCAGACCCTCGGCTTCCACGAGTCCTACCTTTGGCAGCACACGCGCCGCCCGCCGCGCTACGCCAACCCCGGGCTCGAACATAACGGCGTGCCGCTCGATTTCACGCACGGCGAATACGGCCCCGACCTCGTGCACGATTTCGTCCACGACTTCGTCACGCGGCATAAAGACGAGCCCTTCATGCTCTACTATCCGATGATGCTCGTGCACTCGCCCTACCAGGCGACGCCCGGAAGCAAGGACTGGGACCCGAAGGCCATCGGTGAACAGGTCAACGTCACCGACGCGCACTTCAAGGACATGGTTGAGCACATGGACATGCTCATCGGCAAACTCGTCGCGCACCTCGAGTCGCTCCACCTGCGCGAGAACACCCTCATCCTTTTCCTCGGCGACAACGGCACCGGCAACGGCACGCGCTCGATGTTCAACGGCCGCGAATTCATCGGCCGCAAGGGCAGCACCATCGACGCCGGCATGCACGTGCCGCTGATCGTGAACTGGCCCGGCCACATCGCCGGCGGCATCGTCTCCGCCGATCTCGTGGACACGACGGACTTCCTCCCGACGATTTGCGCCGCTGCAAATCTCATCGTGCCCGCGACGCCCACGCTCGACGGCCACAGTTTCTGGCCGCAGCTCCGCGGCGAGAAAGGCCGGCCGCGCGAGTGGCTCTACGCGTGGTATTCCCCGCGCCAAAACAACGATCTCTCCGCGCGCGAGTTCGCCTTCACCGCGCGCCACAAGCTCTACCGCACCGGGGAGTTCTTCGATGTCGCGAGCGATCCCGGCGAAACGAAACCCCTCGTCGTCGCCGCACTCACTGGCGAGTCCGCCGCCGCGGCGAAAAATCTTGGGGCCGTCTTCGCGCAATTCGCGGATGTGCGCCCCGCCCGCCTCGACACACTCGCCGCGGAAAACACTGCGGACAAACCCGCGAAGCAGGGCGCGAAGAAGAAAAAAAAGTGAGGCCGTCACTCGCTTGGCCGTGAATGGGAGCCTCGTCCGTCCACCATTCCCACTGCGCTGTAGAACAGAAAACCCCATGCCCTCACCCCGCCCAAGCCACCTGCTGCCGTTTGCCTTCCTGCTCCTTGCCCCCTTCTTTCTGCTCCCAGCCGCGGAGCGGCCCCCGCGGCCCAACCTCCTCCTCATCCTCGCCGACGATCTCGGTTGGAGCGACCTCGGCTGCTACGGCGGTGAAATCAAGACGCCCACGCTCGACGCCCTCGCCGCCGGCGGCGTGAAGTTCACCCAGTTCTACAACACGGCCCGCTGCTGCCCGTCGCGCGCCTCGCTGCTCACCGGCCTCTATCCGCATCAGGCCGGCGTGGGCAACATGACGCAGGATCGCGGGCCGGAATTTCCCGGTTATCGCGGCACGCTGCAGGCGGACTCCGTCACGATTGCCGAGGTGCTGCGCGACGCCGGCTACCGCACTTCGATGGTGGGCAAGTGGCACCTGCATCTGCCGCGCACCGACGTGAAGCCCACCGACCGCGGCTTCGAGGATTTCTACGGCATGCTCGGCGGCTTCAATTCCTGCTGGGACGAAGCGCCCTTCTACACGCGCTGGCCCAAGGACCGCACGCCGCGCACCTACACCTCGGCGAAGGACGGCGTGCCCGGCACGTTCTACTCCACCGACGCCTTCGCCGACTACACGCTCGATTTCCTCGCCGAGGCGCGCCGGGCGGAAAAACCGTTCTTCCACTACCTCGCTTTCAATGCCCCGCACTTTCCCCTCCACGCCCACGAGGCTGACATCGCGAAATATGAGGCGATGTATTTCGCGAAAGGCTGGGACGCGATCCGCGCCGACCGGCTCGCGCAGTCGAAAAAACAAAAACTCGTTTCAGACGATCTGCTCATCACGCCGCGCAGTGGCGTCCCGCCGAAAAGCCACGCCAAGCCGTCGCCCTACGCCGGTCAGGACAACCCCGCGTGGGACTCGCTCCCCGAGGAACGCCGCCGCGATCTCGCGCGGCGCATGGCCGTCTTCGCCGCGATGGTCGACCGGATGGATCAGGCGATTGGCCGTGTCGTGGCCGATCTTCGTGCACACGGCGAACTGGACAACACGCTCATCGTTTTCCTCAGCGACAACGGCGCGTGCTGGGAATGGGACCCGTTCGGCTTCGACGGATCGAGCGGCCCGAAAAACGTCCTGCACCTCCGTGCCGATCTGAAAAAACTCGGCGCGCCCGGGAGCTACACCAGTTACGGCAGCGGCTGGGCCAACGCCGGCAACACGCCGTTTCGCCTCTATAAGCACTTCAGCCATGAGGGTGGCATCCGCACGCCGATGATCGCGCACTGGCCCGCCGGTATCACGGCCCGCGGCGAACTCCGCACGGCACCCGGACACCTGATCGACTTCATGCCGACGTTTGTCGAACTCGCCGGAGCGAGCTATCCCGCCGAACGCAACGGCCACGCCATCCAGCCCATGGAGGGACGCAGCCTCGTTGGACACCTCACGGCGAACGAGCCTCTCGTGCGCGTCGCGCCGCTTTTTTTCGAGCACGACGGCAGCCGCGCCATCCGCGACGGCGATTGGAAGCTCGTCTCCCTCGTCGGCGAGAAATGGGAACTCTACCATCTCACCACCGACCCGACCGAGATGCGCGACCTCGCCGCCGCGAATCCCGACCGTGTCCGCACGCTTGCCGCCGCTTGGCTCGTCTGGGCCAAGCGCACGCACGTGGACATCGCGCGCGATCCGTTCGCCGATAGCGCGCCGCCGGCGGGAAAACAGAAGGGGAAAAAGTAGGCGCGGCTGGCGTGACACGCTGTAGTTGTAGGGCGGGGTCTCCTGACCCCGCCTCCGGTAAGTAAACACGACTCCGCCCTACATTCCGCTCACGCCAGAATCTCGCGGATCACGTTTCCATGCACGTCGGTCAGTCGGAAATTCCGGCCACCGGAGAGATACGTGAGATTGGTGTGATCGAGGCCGAGCAGGTGCAGCACCGTCGCCCACAGATCGTAAACGCTCACCGGCTTGTCGACGACGTGGTAGCCGAGGTCGTCGGTCGCGCCGTAGATCGTGCCGCCTTTCACGCCGCCGCCGGCGAGCCAGATGGAAAACCCAAACGGATTGTGATCGCGGCCGTTGGCGCCCTGCGAAAACGGCGTGCGCCCAAACTCGCCCGCCCAGATCACGAGTGTCTCGTCGAGCAGACCGCGTTGCTTCAGATCGGTCATAAGCGCCGCGATTGGTTGGTCCACCTGGTTCGCCATCGCCGCGTGGCCTTTTTGGAGTTCGCCGTGCTGGTCCCAGGGATTGGGCGCGCCGCCGGAGCCGATGCCCTCGGTGAGGCAGCTCAGCTCGACGAAGCGGACGCCACGTTCGACGAGCCGGCGCGCGAGCAGACATTGCCGCGCGTAGGCCGCCTTCGTCGGATGCGGATCGTCGATGCCGTAGAGTTTTTTTGTGGCCTCGGTTTCACCGGCGATGCCGACGAGTTCCGGCACGGCGGACTGCATGCGATAGGCGGTCTCGTAATTTTTCACCGCCGCCTCGATCTGCGCGTCGCCGGCGGATTTTCGGAGAAACGCCGTGTCGGCCTCGCGCACGAAATCGAGCCGGCCGCGCTGCAACGCATCGCGCTCGCGCGGCATGATGTTCGCAACCGCGTTCGCCACATCCGCCTTGATAATGGAGGCTTGGTGCTGTGCGGGAAGATAGCCGTTGCTGAACAAGCCTACGCCGCCGTGCGGGGCGACGGCATTGCCGCTCTGCAGGACCACGAAGCCCGGCAGATCATGATTCGCCGAGCCGAGCCCGTAGTTGATCCACGCGCCGGCGCTTGGGTGTCCCATCGTGGGAAAGCCCGTGTGGAAAAAATAGTTTCCCTGCGCGTGCTCGTTCACCTTCGACGTCATCGAGCGAATCACCGCCAGATCGTCCGAGCACGCCGCCGCGATCTTGGGAAACATCGAGCTGATCTGAATGCCGCTCGCACCGTAATTTCGAAACTCAAAGGGGCTGGGGAAAATCTGCCCGTTCTTGTTGAACATCGTCCGCTCTACTTTCACCGGCATCGGCTGGCCGGCCATTTTGGCGAGCAGTGGTTTGGGGTCGAAGGAGTCGAGGTGCGAGACGCCGCCCGACATGTAGAGGAAGATGACGCTCTTCGCGCGCGGTTTGAAATCGGGCGCGGGGGCGCGCAGTGCGGCGTAGCCCTTTTGCGCCATGAGTCCCGACAGCGCCAAGAACCCGAAGCCCGTGGAGCAACGGCGGAGCATTTCGCGGCGGGTGAGTGGTGTGGTCATGGCGGACTGCGGACGAAACTTATCGGAGAAAAATGAACTCTTTCAAATTGAAGATCGCGTGGGTGAGATCGGCCCACGGCGACGTCGCTTCCGCGCCGGACGAGTCCTGCATCGCGGCCCACGCGACGAATTGTTGCGCGCGTTCCGTCTCGATTGCCGTCGACGGACGCCCGAGCGCTTCGATGAACATGCGCCGAATCCGCTCCGCCGGCTCCACTGCGGCCGGATCATTTTCGAGACGCTTCGCCCAGTGCTGCGCCAGCGTGCGCACAAACGAGTCATTCAGCAGCGCGAGCGCCTGCGCCGGAACGTTGGTGACATCGCGTCGGCCGGTGGGGCCGGACGGCACGGGCGCGTCGAACGCCGCGAGAAATGGATCGAGGTCGTTGCGCTTCACGCGGAGGTAAACACTGCGGCGCGGCGTGTCGCCGAGCACGGGCGGGCCGAACATTTCGTCCGGCTTTAGGTCGCCGGAGACGCCGAGCAGCGCGTCACGAATCGCCTCGGCCTCGAGCCGGCGCACGGGAGCGTGAGAGAGTAGCACGTTGTCGGGATCGCTTTCGGCGGCGCCCGGCGGCGGTGTGCTGGAGCGCTGCCACGTCTCGGACGCGACGAGGAAACGCACCAGTTCCTTGATCGACCAGCCGTGTTCGACGAACCACACCGCGAGATAGTCGAGTAACTCGGGATGCGACGGCAGCTCGCCCATGCGGCCGAAATTGTCCGGCGTCGCGACGAGCCCGCGACCGAACAAGTGGTGCCACACGCGATTCACGATCACGCGCGCGGTGAGCGGATTGTCGGGGCGCAGCAAATCTTCCGCGAGCGCATGCCGGCCGCTCTCGCGCGCGGAGTAGGGCGTGGCGTCGATCGCCTCGAGAAACCGGCGCGGCGCGAGTTCGCCCGGTTGCTTGTGGTTGCCGCGCGCAAAGAGCGGTTGATCGACCGCGCCCGTCTCGATGACGCCGGGCGCGCGGGTGGGCACGCGGAGGAGCGCCTCGCGCTCGCGGTAAAAAACGAGCAGCGGTTTGGCGGCGGCGATTTCGTCGGGCCGGTTGCGGAGCAATCCGGCGCGCAACAATTGATCGAGGAAGAGCGCCTGCGCGTCGGTGGTCGTGCCGGTTGCCCAAGCGCGCAGGCTCTCGCGAGCGACGGCGGCGAACACGTCGGCCAAATCTGCAACGGTCGTGATTTCGCGGTCGCCCGCCGTGGCGAGCACGGGCTCGGTGAAATCTACAGCGCCGACCGGACCCGTTTCGCCCGTCCGCGTGACAATCGCTTCCGCGAGGCCAAACCACGAGCGCGTCGCCTTCGGATCGGCGAGCACGGGTTGGTCGGCGGCGGTCGTGAGTTCGATATGCACGCGATCACCCTGCCAGTATTCGAGCGGGATTTTGATCCACTGCTGCTGAGCCTGCACGAGCTTCTGCACCGGATAGACCGAGCCCTCGCGCGGATAATTTTGCACCACAAACCGGGCAAACGCGCCGCCTTCCCCCGCGAGCCGCAGCCAGAGGTCGTGTTTTTCATCGAGGAGAAATTTCGGCGAGAGCAGCACGCCGCGGTCTTTCGAGGAAACGAGATGCGAGTAAACGCCGGCGGGGTAGATGCCCGTGAGGATGCGATCGCCGTCGGGCGCGATGGCGAATGCGCCCGCTGCGCTCGGGCCGTTCGCACCCGCGCCGTCGTGTCGCCATGCGGCGAAATCCTCCGCGCGCCGAAGGTCCCAGTGCCGCAGTTCGGTGCGAACCGCATCGCCGTCGGCGGAACGATTGTTCACAGAACGCCACGACACCAACGCGTCGGTCGATTCCCGGCTTTGAGTTATCCGCCAAAACGGATGCAGCAACGCGGTCGGGAGTTTTGCCCCGGAGATCGCTTTCGCGAGTTCGGCGTTGGGCATGGTGAGTTTTTCCGCGAGCGTGTCGGCATCGTCGCGCCACGCCGAGACGAGGACTTCGCGGAGCGCGTCTTTGGTTTGCGCGATTTTTGCGCGCAGCGCGCCTTCGGTGGACGACGGCGCATCGACCGCGACAGTGGCCGGTGCCGTCGAGGTGAAGATGCCATACCAGCTCGAAAAATCCCGCTGGCTGATCGGATCGAATTTGTGGTTGTGGCAGCGCGCGCAGGAAACGGTCAGCCCGAGAAACGCCTTCGAGACCGTGTTGATTTGATCGTCGGTGAAGCGGCCGAGTTCCTCCAGCGCGTCGGTGGGCGCGAAGCCGTGCAGCACCATGCGCAGGTGGCCGATGCCGAGGGCGGATTCGTTGAGACTGAGCGCGGCGTTGAGGCGCGGCGCTTCGAGCAGGTCGCCGGCGAGGTGCTCGCGCACGAGCTGGTCGTAGGGCACGTCGGCGTTGAGCGCGCGGATCAGGTAGTCGCGGTAGCGCCACGCGTAGGCCACGGGCGCGTCGCCCTCGCTGCCGTGCGAGTCGGCATAGCGCGTCCAATCCATCCAGTGCCGCGCCCAGCGTTCGCCGAAACGCGGTGACGCGAGAAACTCCTCGACGCGTGCGGCGAAGGCGGCGCGGTCCAAATTTTTTCCCACGGCTGCGACTTCCTCCGCGCTCGGCAGGCAACCCGCGCAGCGCGAAACTCAGCCGCCGCAACAACGTGAGCGGGTCGGCGCGCGGCGCGGGCACGAGTTTGACCGCGGCAAGTTTCGCACCCATGAAAAGATCGACTGGGTGGGTGCTCGCGTTGCGCACGGCGGCGGGCGGCAGCGCGGGTTTCCGAATCGGGGAAAAGCTCCACCAGTTTTTCCGTCGTTGCATCACCGCAGCCCAGTCGGTGTCGGCGGTCACCTCCGCGTCGCTCGGCGGCGCGTCGCGCGGATCGGGC
>JANXSC010000491.1 GCA_025352845.1 Opitutaceae bacterium | reverse complement strand
CTGAGGGACCGAATCTCCCCAGACGGCGGGGTCGGGAGACCCCGCCCTACAACTATCCCACACTACCCCTCCAACTCCGTCCGCCGCGCGTAGGAGCGGGCAAGTTCGGCCTCGATTTCGTGGAGGCGCACGGTGGCTTGGGTTACTTCCGTCGCGGGCTTCTTGAAAAAAAGCGGATCCGCGAGTTTCGCCGTGAGTTTCGTCTGCTCGGCTTCGAGGATTTCGATTTTCTTCGGCCACGCGTCGAGTTCCGCACGCTCCTTGTTCGTGAGTTTGCGGATTTTTTTCTCGGGTGCCGCGGCGGTGGTTTTCTCGCGACGCTTGGCGTCCTCCGCCGCGGCTGCGATCGCTGCGGCTTTCGCCGCCTTTTCCTTCTGCCAGTCGTCGTAGCCGCCGATGTAATCGGTAATTTTTCCGTCGCCCTCGAACACCAGCAGGCTCGTGCACACTTCGTTGAGAAACGCCCGGTCGTGGCTCACGAGCAGCAGCGTGCCGCCGAATTCCACGAGCAAATCCTCCAGCAACTCGAGCGTCTCGGCGTCGAGATCATTGGTCGGCTCGTCGAGCACGAGCACGTTGCATGGCTTCGTGAAAAGCCGCGCGAGCAGCAGACGGTTGCGCTCGCCACCAGAAAGCGCCTTCACCGGCGTGCGCGCACGGGAAGGCTCGAAGAGGAAATCCTCGAGGTAGGAAATCACGTGCCGCGTCTTGCCATTGATCGTGACGGTCGCGTTGCCGTCGGCCACGGCGTCCTGCACGCGCATCGTCTCGTCGAGCTGCGCGCGAAGCTGGTCAAAGTAAACCACCTCGAGCCGCGTGCCCTGCTCGATCGTGCCGACCTGCGGCGCGAGCTGGCCCAACAGCAGGCGGAGCAGCGTGGTCTTGCCCGCGCCGTTGGGGCCGACGATCCCGATCTTGTCGCCGCGCTCGATGCGCGTGGTGAGGTCGCGCACGATCCAGCGCCGCAGTGGCACGGGCATCTTGCCCGTGATCGGAGAATGTTCGTCGGAAAACGGGCGAGACGCCCGTGCCACATCGGCATCGTAGGAAAAGCCCGCGTCCTTGCACTCGATGACCTTGAAGCCGCTGCGGTCCGCCTCCTGCGCGGTGATCGTGGCCTTGCCGGTGCGATCGCGGCGCGCGGCGCGCTCGGCGCGCATTTTTTCGAGGGCGTGGATGCGGTTGTTCGCGCGCGAGCGCTGCGCCTTCACCCCGCGGCGAATCCATACTTCTTCCTGCGCAAGCTTCTTGTCGAACTGCGCGCGCTCGACCTCTTCGGCCTCCAGCACCGCCTCCTTGCGCACGAGAAACGTGTCGTAGTCGCACGCCCAGCCGACGAGCTTGCCGCGATCGATTTCGATGATGCGGGTGGAGATTTTCCGGAGAAACGCGCGGTCGTGCGTCACGAAGAGCAGCGCCCCGCCCCACTCCACCAAAAATTCCTCGAGCCAAAGAATCGACTCGAGATCGAGATGGTTCGTCGGCTCATCGAGCAGCAGCAGTTGCGGCTCCTCGACCAGTCCCCGCGCGAGCAGCACGCGGCGCTTTTGCCCCGCGGAGAGCGCGGAAAACTCGTGCTCCGCCGGCAGCTTCATCTGCTCGATCAACCGTTCGCAGCGGTCGTGCCGCTCCCAGTCGTTGTGCTCCTCGTAGGCCCCGCCCTCGCCCTCGATGACAGCCCGCACCGTGCCGGTGAGCCCGACCGGCACTTCCTGCCGCAGCGTCGAAAACACCGCGCCCTGCTGCCGGAAAACCTGGCCGAGGTCGGCGTTGAGTTCGCCGGCGATGACTTTCATCAACGTGGACTTGCCCGCGCCGTTGCGGCCGACGAGACACACGCGCTCGCCGCGGTCAATCTGGAGATTGACGCGATCGAGCAACGGCGCGCCACCGAAGCTCAGGCTGACATCGAGAAGACTGACAATGGCCATGGGAACCGAACAACGTGGACGACCCGCCCCCGGCACCGCAAGGTCGCCGTGAGAAAAATGCCGCCCGCCCCCGCGCCCACTCCGTCGCCCGCGCCGCCGCGCTACAACGTCATCGGCGTCGGCGTCTCCGCCCTCACGCTCGCGTCGGCGCGCGATCTCGTGCTCGGCGTGCGCGGCCAGCTGCGGCGCGGCTACATTTGCCTCGGCACCGCGCACGGGCTCACCGAGGCGCGGCGTGACCCGGAATTGCGGCGGATCTACAACGCATCGTGGCTCACGACGCCCGACGGCATGCCGCTGGTGTGGCTCGGACCGCACGGCGTCGAGCGCGTTTACGGGCCGGACCTCATGCTCGCCGTGTGCGAAGCGGGCCGCGCGACCGGACTGCGGCACAGTTTCATTGGCGGAGCGCCGGGCGTCGCGGAGGAGTTGAAACAAAAACTCACCGCGCGTTTCCCGGGACTGGAAGTCGTGCACACGTGCTCGCCGCCGTTTCGCGCGCTCGACGCCAACGAACTCGCCGCACTGCGCGCCGAGATCGCGCGCGCACGGCCCGATGTGATCTGGATCGGCCTCGGCACACCGAAGCAGGAAAAATTCATGGCGGCACACTGGCGCGACTTCGACGCCGGCGTGCTCATCGGTGTGGGCGCGGCGTTTGATTTTCACTCGGGCCGCGTGCCGCAGGCCCCGCGCTGGATGCAGCGCAGCGGACTCGAGTGGCTCTTCCGCCTCGGCACGGAACCGAGGCGGCTGGGTTGGCGTTACCTGACCACGAACCCACTTTTCGTTCTCCGCGTTCTGGCGCAAAAATGCGGCCTGAAAAAATATCCGCTGAATTGAGGTGGGCCGGCGCGTCCCTGCGTCGGCATTTGGGCCACGCCTCGTTCGCAATATGGGGGCACACGGACGTGCCGGCCCACCTCAAAACAAATTCCCCTGCGTGAGCGCGTCGCGTTTCTCGCCGTCGAGCGTGCTGAACGCGAGGAGTTGCATCATCGTGAGCCCGGCGATCTGCGGGTCGCGGCCGAGGGTCGTGAGCAGGAGCGCGCCCGCGAGTGCGTCGTAGAGCGCAGCGTGGTAATGGCGGCGCTCGGGCGGACAATAGGCCGCGGCCTGGTCATCGAGCTGGCCCTGCAGGCCGCACGCCGCGACCAGCGACTCGAGTTTTCCCGATTCAAGCTGCGGATAAAACTGCGCATACAACCGCGCCGAATCCACCCACGGGCCCCAGTCCACCACACGTTTCCCCGGCCGCGCGAAATCCGGCACGCTGCGCGGATAGGGCCAGACCGATTTAAGCAGCCCGTTTTCCACGCCGGCGTAGTGCGCCGCGAGCGGGCCGAGTTCGCGGAGGCTCGAAAAATAATTCCACTCCTCGGCAAACGGCGCGTGCCGCGCGAGCGTGTCCTCGGTCAACCCGTGCACCGCCACATCCTCGGGCCGCACCCGACCGGTCGCACGGCACAACCGCGTGCGCACCGACATCACGCTCCCCCGCAGCACCTCGACCACGCCAAACTCCAAAATCCCCGACGCCCGGCTCCCCTCAAAATCGACAAAGAAGATCGGTTGCTCGGTCCAGGGGGTGCCCACGGAACACACGGAACACACGGAACCGGAAAAAACCGATTCTTTTTTCCGTGTGTTCCGTGTGTTCCGTGGGCCATTTTCCTTCCGTGGACCTGTCGCCCTACCGCACATTCCTGATCGAGCTCGCCCGCGAGAGCGGCGATTTCATCCGGCCGTATTTTCTCCAGCCCGGCGTGGCCGTCGAATTCAAGGCCGATCAGTCACCCGTCACGATCGCGGATCGCGGCGCGGAGGAATTGCTGCGCGCACGCCTCGCGAAAAAATTTCCCACCCACGGTATCGTCGGCGAGGAATTCGGCAGCGAGCGCGCCGACGCGGAGTTCGTCTGGGTGCTCGATCCGATCGATGGGACGAAGGCGTTTATCACCGGCCTGCCGCTCTGGGGCACGCTCATCGCGCTGCTGCACCACGGGCAACCCGTGCTCGGCTGCATCCATCAGCCCGTGCTCAACCAACTCGTGATTGGCGACGGCACGACGACGGAGTTGAACGGGAAACGCGTGCGCTGCCGCCCAACCACGCGCATCGAGGACGCGACGCTGCTCACCAGCGATCCGTTCAACCCGGCGAAATACCAGGACGGCGCGCGCTACGACACGCTCGCACGGCGCGCGCGGCTCGTGCGCACCTGGGGCGATTGCTACGGCTACCTGCTCCTCGCCACCGGCTGGGCCGATCTCTGCCTCGATCCGATCATGAACCCGTGGGACATCGCCGCGCTTGTGCCCGTCGTGCGCGGTGCCGGCGGAGTCATCACCGATTGGCACGGCGGCGCGGCCTACCCGGCGCAGTCCACGATCGCGGCGGCGACGCCCGCGCTGCACGCGGCGACGCTCGCGGCGCTGGCGAAATAATAGGCCACGAAACCGCAGTTATTTTTTCGGCGGCGCGGGTGGAGCCGATGGGGCGGCACCCGGATTCGGCGATCGCGGGGGCAGCGTCGCGGCAAAATCACCGGCCATCTTTTGCACCCGGGGCATCACCTCGGCCATGCGGCCCTGAATCACGGCACCGAGTTTCTCCTGCACCGCGGGCTGCTTGGCCGCGAGCATTTCACCGAGCGGCGTCGAATAAAACGCCGCCACCTGATCGATCTCCTGCTTCGTGAACAGCTCGCTGTAGATTTTGGCCACATCGGTCTTCATTTGTTTCGCGTCGAGCACGCCGAGGATTTCGTCGGCCATCTTTTTTTGCAGCGCCTCAGCGTCGGCCTTGTCCGCCCCACGGGCCACCATGCTCGCGCCCACCTGCTGAAATTGCCCGAGGATGGCCTTTTTCTGCCCGCCGAGGGCGCGCTCCATCATGTCCTCGAACTTGATTTTGTTTAGCAAGGCCTCGGCGTCGGCCACCGTGGCGGGGACGGCCGCAGCCGGAGCGTTGAGGATGGCGGCATCGGCCATGATGGTGAGGCGCGAGACTTTGCCATCGCGCTCAACCTCGAGCACGCCGGACTTGGGATCGTAAGCCTTGATTTTGTAGCCGGCAAACGATTCGCCGAGGCCGAGGAAGGAACTCGTCTTACCGGCGGCGTCGATGAGCACGAAACGGTGGGTCTTGCCCATCGTGAGCGTGGCGTTGAACAGCGGCAGCGCATCAGCGGCGCGCAACGCGAGCGCGGAGAAGAGGGCGAGGATCGTGAGGCGGAATTTCATGGGGAGACGGAGAAATTGCGGGATGGCACCAGCGGCGGCGAGGCGGAAAACGCCCGCACGGTGCGGATCAGAAACTCAGCGTGAGCGTCACGCGGGCATTGAGCCCGGGTTGCGCGAAGCGCTGCAAGTCGGCGCGGCCGCGGTCGAGTTCGCGCACATCCTGCCAGAACCAGTAGCGGCGGTCCGTGAGATTGTAGAGGCCCGCGCTGAGACGGACGTTCTTGGTCACGTTCACATAACTCGCGAAATCGAGGAGCGTGACGCCACCGGGCACAAATTGCGCGGGGGTCGGCGGGCGGCCGTCCCACAGCGCGAGGATCGCGCCGGAATCCACGCGGCGCTGGCGCGCGTGCGTCGTGGCGGTGAAGCGCAGGCCCCAGCCGTCCTTCGCCGCGTAGCCGAGCGCACTCACCCACTTCGGCGGCTCGATGGAGTTGAGCGGTTTGCCGTCCGTCACGTTGTCGCCGCGCGACCACGCGAGGGAGTTCGACCACGTCGCGCCGGCGAGTGATTTTTCGTAGTGCCCGAGCGGAAGTTCGATCGTCGCCTCGGCGCCGTGGATGCGCGCGCGGCGGATGTTCTTCGACTGATAGACGACGGGATCGATCGGCGAACTCGGGAGCTGCGGGTTACGCGTCGGGCTGAAGGTCTCGATGAAATTTTCGTAGGCGTTGTAGAACACGCTCACGACATAAGTCGCGCCGGGGCGGCGGGCGCGCATGCCGAAGTCGAAACTGTCGCTCGTCTCGGCCTTGAGCGCGGGATTCGGCTTCGTGCGATAGAAGACGGGCGGCGTCGTGAGGTTTACGATCGAGCCGTTGAGATCCTCGTTGGTGGGATTGCGAAACCCGCGGTGGTAGCGGGCGAAAAACGACTCCTGCGCACTCACGCGCCAGAGCAGGCCGAGTTTCGGCGCGACGGCCCACTGGCTGAAGCCGACGGGCGCGGTGCCCTTCGCGAGATTCTGATAGAGCGCATCGTCGGTCACATCGAGCCGGTAGCGGTCGAGGCGCAGGCCCCACGTGCCGACGAGATGCTGCGCGATATCGAGCGGAAACTCATCCTGCGCGAATACGGCGTAGCGGCCGACCTTGCCGTCGGGGATGCGTTTGAGCGGGAAATTTTCGCCGACGAAAACCTTGTTGAGAAACGCGCCGGTCGTGCCGTCGAACTGTGAGAAGTCCTCGTGGCGCGTCTGCTTCGTCTGCGAGCTATCGACACCCCACAAAATGCGATGCGCCTTGCCGTCGAGTTGCGCGGCGCTCTCGACCTGCACCGAGCCGGACCAGCCACGGTTCCGGAAATCCGAATCGCGCAGCCGCCGGCGCGGCACAAACGTCTGCGGCGCGGGCGGCGGCGGGCCGACCGGGATCGACTGGCGCGTCTCGTAGATCTCGCGGACTTTGCTGCCCTGCCACGAGAGGCGCGCCTGCACGTTGCGAAAATAACCCGTGGTGTTCACCACATCGTAGCCGAGCGTCCCGCGATCGCGGGTGATGCGCTGGCGGCCGGTCTGCCCGGTAAACGTCGCGGTGATCAGGCTCGGGAACGAAGCCTCGGTGGTTTTCGTGAAGGTTTCGCCCGTAAGAAAAAGCGTGCGGCCGGTCCCCGGCATGTAGTCCACGCGAAAGAGTCCCGCGTCGATCGTGAAGCTCGAAGGGTCGGCCGGATAGGAACCGTTCGGCTCCGCTTCGTGGCCGGTGCGATGCGTGACCGTCGCGAGCGCGGCGACCGCGCCGCTGCGAATCGCCCCGCTGCCCGTGTGCGTCCACTCGCGCGTGGCCGACGCGTAGGACGACGACACGCCGCCGAGCTGGTCGCGTTTCAATTCCGTGAGCAGCGCCGACGGCGCGGGGCTGATGAACGACAGCACGCCACCCACCGCATCGGAACCGTAGAGCGCCGAGGCCGAGCCGCGCAGAATTTCCGCCGTGCGGTAGAGCGAGGGCTCGAAATAATCGCGCCCAATCAGCTGCGCGTTGCCAAAGGTAAACTGCTCCGGCTGTCGCACTCCATCAATCTGGATAAGGACGCGGTTGCCATCGAGCCCGCGGATGTTGAACGACCGCGCCGACGGAAAATTCCGCGGGGCGTTGCCCGTCGCGCCAAACGCCGCCGGCACCGACACCCCCGGCTCCGCCCGCGCGAGGTCGCGCAGCGAGCCCACGGGATTGAAAAGATCGTTGAGCCGGATCACCGACACACTCGCCGGCACATCCGACACCGCCTGCGCGATGCGCGTGGCCGAGACCGTGATCTCGTCGAGGGCGACGACAGGATCGGAGGCGTTTTGCGCGCGCAGCGAAGCGACGAGCGCGAAGCCGGTGAGAGAGGTGAGGAGACGGCGGGCGGAGGAGGTCATCGTAGGCAGGGAATTGGTCACCCTCCACGATGGCGGACTGGGACGCAGTGCAACTGCGGAGTGTGACAGCGCCACAGGTATCACCGGTGGAGACATGCGGCTTCAGCGCCGCTTCTTCGCCGACCACTCGCAAGTGACGCGCGAGGTGAAGCCACCACGGGCTTTCCAGTCGGCGATGATCGTGAGCGCGCGGGGCTTGAGGGCGGTGCCGAGGTCGTCGCAAATCTTGTTGGTCGCGGCCTCGAAGAAAATCCCCTCGTTGCGGAAGGCGTGGAAGTAGAGCTTCAGCGACTTCAGCTCGACGCACGTCGTGTCGGCCACGTAGCGCACTGTGATGTGCGCGAAGTCGGGATGGCCCGTCATCGGGCACAGCGACGTGAACTCGTGGTGCGTGTGCTCGATCACGTAGTCGCGCTGCGGCGCGGGATTGGGGAAGGTCTCGAGGATTTTCGGGTCGGGCATGGCGGGAAAAGTAGTGGGTAGCAAGTAGCGGGTAGCGAGTAGAAATACCTCGTGATGAGAACGCTGGATGCTCGCTACTCGCTACCCACTACTCGCTACTTTTCCGCTACGTCGCCGTTTCCGTAAACCGCGATTCGCGGATCACCGTAATCTTGATCGTGCTGGGGTATTGCAGCTCGGCCTCGATGCGTTTGCGAAGTTCCTTGGAGATTTCGCGCGCGCGATCGTCGGTGACTTCGCTGGGGGAGACGACCACGCGGATCTCTCGGCCGGCTTGGATGGCGAAGGCCTGCTGCACTCCCTCGATCGACATCGCGAGTTTCTCCAGGCGGCCGAGGCGCTGGATGTAGCCCGTCATCGACTCGGCGCGCGCGCCGGGCCGCACGGCGGAAATCGTGTCGGCGAGGATCGTGAGGCCGGCGTAAACGGTTTCGGGTTTCACTTCTTCGTGATGCGCCGCGACGGCATTCACGACGATGGGCGTCTCGCCGTAGCGCTTGATAAATTCCGCGCCGATCATGGCGTGGCTGCCCTCGAGCTCGCCGGGCACGCCCTTGCCGATGTCGTGGAGGAGGCCGGCGCGTTTCGCCACGTTGGGATCGAGTCCGACCTCGCTCGCGATGAGCGACGCGAGAAACGCGGTCTCGACCGAGTGATCGAGCACGTTTTGGTTGTAGGAAAAACGGTATTTCAGGCGGCCGAGCATCTTGATGATCTCGGGGTGGAGGCCGTTGATGTTGAGTTTCGCGACGGCGTCCTCGCCCGCCTGTGTCGTCACCAAATCGATCTCGTCCTGCGCGCGTTTCACGAATTCCTCGATCGAGGCCGGGTGGATGCGGCCATCCTTGACCAGGGCGTCGAGCGCCACGCGCGCGATTTCGCGGCGCACGGGATCGAACGACGACACGAGCACCATTTGTGGCGACTCGTCGATGAGGAGGGTGACGCCGGTGGCGGACTCGAAGGATTTGATGTTGCGCCCCTCGCGGCCGATGATGCGCCCCTTCATCTCCTCGGTGGGCAACTGGATGATGGTCGCCGTGAGATCGTTGTTCGGCTTGCTGGAAATGCGCTGCATCGACGCGATCAACATCCGGCGCGCCTCGTTCTGCACTTCCTGCTCGGATTTTTCGAGCGTCGCGCGGCGCAGCGCGCGCAGCTCATCCTGGCACTCGAGGAGCACCTCCTCGCGCAATTGTTTTTTGACCTCATCGCCGTCGAGCTGGGAGACACCCTCGAGGCGTTTGCGCACGCCCTTCGAGAGCGCACGCATCGCATCGCGCGCCTGCCGGACGGCGGCCGTCTCGCGATTGATCCGCTCCTGCCGCTGCTCCAGTTGGTAGTCGAGCAACGCCAGCGATTCCTCGTGCGCGCGGATTTCGCGCAGCCGCACATCGCTCTCGATCTCGCGGCGGTCGAACTCGCGGTTGAGTTCGGCACGCTTGTCCTGGATCTCGGACTCGGCCTTTTGTTTTAGCTCTCCGGCACCAACCGCCGCCTCGCGGCGCGCGACCTCCACCAGCTCCGCCGCCTGCTCGTGCGAGGTCCGCCGGGTGTGCCGGGTCAGCGCCCAGACGACGGAGAAACCGATGGCCCCACCGACCACGACGAATGCCACCGCGAGCGACCAGTCATAAAGCGGGTCGCTCTCGGCAATCAGTAACGCGAAGTCGGCTGCGACGGCTGATGTCAAGTGGCCGCGAAAGCTACGGTCACCGATCCAAACCTCAAGTCTTCTTCCCGTCCCCGCTCGCTGGTGACCGCGAATCAGGCGGTTGCAATGGACGTTGAAAGGCCGGCAGCGTCCCATCCAGCACCGACTGCATCCGGGCCAGCGCGGCCGCCTCGCCTTCGGCGGCATCGCATTGGACGAGCACATAAGCCCACCGATCCGCGCGGCCGCGGACGACGCGGTTCCACGCATCGAGCGCGAGCCGCCGCGCGTGCGTCGCGACGACCTCATCGCCACCGACAAACCAGTAGGCCACCAGCTGCGGCACGACGACCTTGCCGCGCGGGGTCGCGATCTCGCGGCGCACGTGCAGCACCGTCGCTGGAAACGATCCCGCGGCGTTCGCTGGAAACTTGAACCGATGCTCCGTCGCGCCCTCCACCGTCCAGCCCTGCGCGACAAGGCACAGCTCCGGCCGGTGAATCGACGTGCGGTCGCGGCCGCTGAGGACGATCGAGAGGAAGACCCGCTGCTTCGCATCGGTGGCGGCGTGGTAGAGCTTGCGGGAAAACCCCGTGTCCGGCGGCAGAATTTCCCGTTCCACCGCCGAAACTTCCACGCCGCGCCCAAACCACTCGGTGCCCGCAATCGCCGGCAGCTCGACCGGATTCACACCATCGGCCGCGAGCGCCACGCCGGCGTTGCCCCGCGGCAGCCGCGTCGCGAGGTATTGCAAAAAAAACAGCTCCCCCACGGCGAGCGCCACGACGATCCCGGCCGCGCGCCAAGCGCGATAGTGAGTTTGCGCCTCTCTTCCCATCTCCCCTCTCCCATCTCTCATCTCCCATTTTGCCTTCTCCGGCGCCCACCGCCGTAACGCCGCCACCGCGCCGAGCACACCGCCCAGCACGATCACAAAAACCCCATAGCCCATCACCGCGTGCGCGCGCTCGCCCCAAGCCGGCCCGCCCCAGTGCGCGGCCAACACGATGGCCGCGATGCGCGCGACGTTGCCCAGATACACGAGCGGAAAACACAGCGCCAGCACCAGCGCACGCCGCCACGTCGCCTGAAAATTCAGATAGCCCGCGAACAACGCCAACGCGAGCAACGCCGTGAGCGAGCGCACGCCCGAGCACGGCGCGGCGACATCATAGTGGTAGCTGCCATCGGGCGCGACGAGCTGCGTCCCGCTGCGCAACACCTCGATGCCCGCGAGGTGCGCCAGGTTTTCTCCGGCCGCCACGACCCACAGCCGCAGCGGCAATCCCACCTCGTCGAGCGCCCCGAGCGGCACCGCGAAAATCAAAAAAACCAGCGGAAACATCGCCGCCGCGCCCCACCGCCGCCCACCACCCAGCCGCACCACGCCCCACGCAAAAATCAGCAGCGCAAGAATCGACACCCGCGCCTGCTGCGCCGCGAAGCCCACGAGGTGCAGCACGAGCCCCGCCGCCATCGCCGCCACGGCCGATTTCGGATTTCGGATTGAGGATTGAGGATTGGTCCGATCCGCAATCCGCAATCCGCAATCCGCAATTCCCAGGTTTCGCCACAGCAGCCACGCGCTCGCCGCGAGAATCAGCCAGCCGTGCTCCGTCTCCGACGCCGGGTTGATCCACTGAAAACCCCACCAGCGAAACAGCGAGGCCGTGTCGATGTAGCCGCGGCTCGCATTGCCGAAAAACTGAAACACCACCGCCCCCGCCACCGCACAACCGAGCGCCGCGAGCCACGCCTGCGCGTCGCCCAGCGAAGTAGCGGCGGGATCGGGCGGGCGGCTTGTCATGCGCCCGATTGAGAACTTAACTCCGCGCGCTTGGCAAAACCTTCGCCAGACTCCGCCGCCCGCCCCCGCCTGCTCGTCCTCGAATTGTGGGGCCTCGGCGACCTCGCGCTCGCGGTGCCTTTCCTCCGCGCCACCACCGCGCACGCGCGGGTGACTGTGCTCGCCGCGCCGTCCGCCGGCCCGCTGCTCGCACGCTTCGCCCCCGGCGTCGAACACGTTGCGCTCGCCGCGCCATGGACCGCCTTCACTGGAAAATACCGCCTGCACCGCTGGCCGTGGGCCGAGCTGCGCGCCACGTGCCGCGCGCTACGTGAGCGCCATTTCGATCTCGGAATTTCCGCTCGGCCCGACCCGCGCGACCACTTGCTGCTGCGACTTGCCGGCGTGCGGCGTCGGCTCGGCTTCGCGCGCGCCAGCTCCGGAATGATCTTAACTGAATGCGTGCCGCCGCCCGCGCGCCGGCATCGCGCCGAGCACTGGCGCGCGTTGGCTGCGACGCTCGGCTGGTCGCTCGCTGCGCCGGAAATTCGCCCACGCACCGGCCGCCGCATCGTCATCCATCCCGGCGCCGCGCGCGCCGTGCGTCGCTGGCCGGTGGAGCGATTTGCCGAGGTGAGCCGGCGGCTCGTTGCTGACGGCTGGGAAATCGAAACGCTCGCCAATGCCCTGCCCGCCGACGCGCTCTTCGACGCGCTCGCCCGCGCCGATTTTTTTCTCGGCAACGACTCCGGTCCCGGCCACGTCGCCGCGCTGCTCGGCGTGCCGACCTTCACGATCTTCGGGCCGCAGCTGCCAGAGCTCTTCGCGCCGCAGCACCCGCAGGCCGCGTGGATCGACGGCGCGCCATGCCCGCACAAACCGTGTTTCGACGCGTGCCGTTTCCCCCAGCCCAACTGCCTGCTCGAAATCGGCGTCGACGCGGTCATGGCGCGGCTGCGCGCGTGGCTGCCGCAGTAGATTTCATGGCGTCGCATAAACGCTTTCCCACCGCGCCGCGATCACTGGCGCGGTGAACGGCTGCACTGTCTCCGGCCCGACCGCGATCCGTGCCCACGCCAAATCTTCCGCCAACCGCGCGATCGCCTCGGCCAAAGCCTCGGAATCCCCGCTGCGGAAAAACCACCCGCTGCGCTCCCGCTCGATCAAATCCTGCGCGCCGCCGGTGTCGGCCGCGAGCACCGGCACGCCCGCCGCCAGCGCCTCCAGCACCGCGATTGAAAACGGCTCGTGATCCGACGCCACCACGAGGCAATCGATCTCGCGGAGGAAATTTGCCGACGACACCTGCTCGCCGCGCCACGTCACGCTCTCCGCAAGCCCGAGCTCCCCGGTGCGTGCGCGCAATCGCGCCGCGTAGCGTTGCGATTCCGCGTCGCCGCCCGCGCCGCCGATGTGATCGAAGCGCACACGCGCCCGGATTTTCGCGGGCAATTTCGCGAGCGCCTCCGGGATCAGGTGCCAGCCTTTCCACTCGACGAGCGCGCCGACGCCGCCGAGCCGCAGTCGCGCCGGATCGCGTTTTCGCTGCGCCAAAATTTCTGCGATAGCAGGCAGGCAACCGGGAATGCACTGCTCCCACGCCTCGCCGGCGGTGACACCATAGTAGCGCTTCATCGCCGGACTGAGCCAATAGAGTCGACCCTCCAACTGTCGCGCCGCCCAGCGGTAAAACCAGCGCTGCCGCCCGTAACAATGCACGCTCGCCACCACGCGCCGCTCGCCCGCCCGCGCCAGCCACAGCGCCGTGACGAGCCCAGCGCGCGAGTGCGCATGAAAAATCCGCGTGTGATCCTCGGCCAGCCAGCGTCGCGCGACCCGCGCCACGGCCCGCGCGCGCCAGAATGTTTTCGCCCCGATCATCTCGCCATCGATCCGTGGAAACTCCATCGCCGCGAGCGACGGCGTGCGCCGCTGAGTGAAGCCCGGATTCACGCCGAGGACGCACTCGAACTCGCCCGCACCGGCGAGCGCGCCCAGCACTGACATCACGCCGCCGCGATCGTCGTCGGAGCCGGTGTAATGGAGAACAGTGCGGGACACGCGCGAAAGGTTGCCCCGAGCAAATCGCGCGCCGCGCCACAGGAAAGCACCAAACGCACGGCACCATCGGTCAGGGCTCGTCTCACTTTCTTGCAGTCTTCCTTGGGAGGAAACGCGCCGCAACGTAGCACGGGCAGCCTGCCCGTGCTGGATCGATCAACGCGGTCAGGCTGACCGCGCTACACCCGGCACCGGCCACCCCTGCATGAAAGTGAGCTGCACTCCATCGGTCAGGTTGTCGTCGCGAGGCGCGCTCGCGCGCCGTGACCGTGGAGGCCAACGCACTCGTCGATATCCAGCGGGATTGCTTCGTCGCCGCGCACAGCGCGGCTTCTCGCAATGACAAGCGCCCGCTGCTTGCGGGCCGGCGATGATTCTGCCCGCATTCCGAAACGCGCGCCACGCGCCGTCTTTTTTCATGCCGCCTGCCCCCGCCCGTTCCCAGCTCCGCCTGATCCCGATCCTGCTCGCGCAGGCGTTTGGGATCGGGTGCGGCGTGGCGGGCGTAAAACTGAACTCCACGCTCGTGCCGCCGGAGGCACTCGGGGTTTACGGCGTGTTTCTCACGTTCGCGCCCGTCGGCGCGTGGGTGGTGCATGCGGGTCTGGTGAAATTTGTGGTGCGCCACTGGGCCGGCGCGACGTCGCGCCCGGTGCTGTTGCGCGGCGTGATCATCGGCTGGGCGAAACGCCTCCCGTGGCTCGGGCTCGCAGCGATCGCCGGCGCCTTCGCGTTGCCGCAGGCCCAGACGGGCGGGACACTGGTGCCCGGACTGGCGCTCGTCGTGGCGGCCTCGCTGCTCGCGGCGGTGGCGCTCGCGCAGGCGGCGCTGCAGGCGGAGGGCGCGCATTGGCGGGATTGCTTCGTGAGCGTCTATGCCTCGCTCACGCGCACGTTTCTCCCGCTGCTGCTGTTCACGCTGTCCGGTGGGACGCTGGCGGCACTCTGGCTCGGCTTCGGCGGCCACGCGCTCATCACCGCGATCGCGGCGGCGTGGGTGTTGCGCGCGCACTGGGCCGGTGAGGAATCGGCCAACGCCGCGCCGGCGCCGCTCACGGGCGCGTATGGCGGGCCGCTGTTCATCGCGCTCGCGGCTGCGACGTGGGTGCTGGCGGGACTCAACCGCTGGATTGTCGCGGCGTTTTTCGGCGCGACGGAGGCCGGCTATTTCACGCTCGCGGGCGGCGCGGCGGTGGTCCTCGTGTCGGCGCTCGGCGCGGTCTTCGTGCAGTATTTTCAGCCGGGGATTTTCGCGCTCGGTGACACCGCGGCAGCAGGCGGCGAGCGCGCGCTGCTGGCGCGACGCGTCGATCAGGTGGCGCTGGCGTTTGCGGGCACGGGAATCGCCGGCGTCGGCGCGCTCGCGCTCGCGTCGCCGTGGTTGGTCGGGCCGCTGATCAGCGAAAAATATTTTACCGCGCTACCATGGATTTTCCCGGCGGGCTGCTTCGGCGTCGCGACAATCACGACGGTATTCTATCATTCGCTGTTGCTCGCGGGTCGGCGCGAGGCGGCGTGCGCGCCCGTCGAACTCACGACGGCGGTCGTCTTGATTGTCGGGTGCCTCGGCTCGGCCGCGGCGAGCGCAGAGTGGTTTGCGCGCTGGCTGATGCTGACACCGCTGCTGCCGTGGTTGCTCACCCGTCCACTCGCGCGGGGATATTTCTTCAGGCCGGGTGCAGGCGCAGCGTCCGCACCGGCCCGGTGAAAAACATCCGCGCCACCTGGGCGCGCTCCACGCCATGCGCGCGGCTCCACGCCCGCGCCGCTAACCGCGCCGCGCGCACCGCACGCGTCGGCGTGCGTTCGAGCGCAAACGACCGCCGCGCCTGAAACGCCGCGAAGACGAAAAACTCTCCCGCAAGGCACAGCTCGGCTCCGCGCCGCCACGCCTCCGCCGCCGTGGGCACCGCGGTGGCCGCGAGCACGGACGCGATTTCCTCCGGCCGGCCCGAGAGCCGCCGGCCCGCGAGAATCTGGATCGCGCACCGGCTCTGCTCGATGGCGTCGGCGCGTTCGCGCGTGGTGTTCGCGGAATACCAGCGGTAGCGCAGCAGCACCTCGGGCAGCACCGCCATCCGCCCGCGCTCCGCGAGGCGCGCCTGAAAATCCAGATCGGCCGCGAAGGGGAATTCCGCGCGGTAGGGCAACGCACGTAGCACCTCGCGTCGCGCCATCGCCAACGGCGTCACGACCGGCGCGGCATACGGCGCATAGGCGCGATGCTCCGACGCGTTCGGCAGGCAGAATTCTTTGCCACACGAGCGGCCTTGCTCGTCGATGCGCTCGGCGAGCGCGGACACCAAGCTCAGCCCCGGATCGGCGCGCAGCGCGGCGGCCTGCCGCTCAAGGCGATGCGGCAGCGCGAGGTCGTCGTAGTCGAGCAGCGCGATGAATTCGCCGGTCGCGGCGGCGACGCCCGCATTGTGCCCGGCAGGGATGCCCTCGTTGCGCGGCAGCCGCACGAAACGCAGTCGCGGATCGCGCCCGAGTTCGCCGAGGTCGTCGGCGCGAAGGCCGGTGCCGTTGTCCACCAGCACATATTCAAGATCGCGCAGCGTCTGCCCAAGCACGCTCGCGATCGCGGGCCGCAAAAACGGCGTGTCGCGATGAAACACGGTGACGACGGAAACCTCGGGCATGGGCGTGCATACAACCCGGCCCCCCATGCCGCGGCAAGCGCGCGCAAAGCATTATAGGGCGCATCTCGGTTCTTGCACGCCGCAGCGCAAGGAAACACGCCGTGACGTAGCACGGGCAGCCTGCCCGTGCTGGGTCGGAAAGCGCGGTCAGGCTGACCGCACTACGCCCGGTGCCGGCTGCCGCAGGAAACTGAGATGCGCCCTGCGAAACGGAGGCGACGCTTTCAAGCTCGTTTGCGCGGCGGGGGGATGTCATCCGAATCGCACGCTCCCACCATGCTCGCTCCCGTCTGGCGCACCCGACTCTTCGCCCTCGCCGGCACCGTGCTGGCGATCGCGCTGGGCGTGGAGGTGGCGAACGAGTCGTTTCTCTGGCCCGCGATCGGGCTCGGCGCGCTCGCGGCGATCGTGCTGATTCGCGTGCAACCGCTGCCGTTGCCGACGCTGCTGCTCGGCGGCGCGATGTTTGGCTACATCGTCGGCAACCGCGGCTTTGCCCAGCTCTCGCTCACGAGTGGGTTTCCTCTCCTGCCGGCGGAGTTCGTGCTGCTCGTCGGCGGTGCGCTGCTCCTCGTGCAATCGGCGTGGCGGCGCGAGCTGCCGGTGCGGCGCGACGCGCTGAACGCGGCGCTGCTCCTCTGGATGCTCTACGGCACGGCACGGCTGGCGTTTGGGTTGCGCATGCACGGTTTCACCGCGATTCGCGACTACGCGCTGGTTTACTACGCCGGATTTTTCTTCCTCGCGCAGCACGCGGCCCGAGAGTCGGCGAGCGCACGTTTCCTCCAGCGCACCGTCGTAGGTGCGTGTCTGGTGCTGTTGATCGTGCATCCGTTGGTGGCGCAGTTTCCGGCTTTCTTCGCCGGCAATCTCACGCTGCGTGGCGCGCCATTGATTTTTTTCAAGGACGACCTCGCCGGCAACTTCATGAGCGTGGGCGCGCTGCTGTGTTTCGTGCGCTACGAGGCGACGCGACGGACCGCGTGGCTCGCCGTCAGCCTCGCGCTCGCCGGACTGATGCTCACGACCAACAGCCGCTCGTCGATGGTCGGGCTCGCGCTCGGCGCGCTCTGGCTCGGGCTGGTGGGCCGGTGGCGTTTCGCGGGCACGCTCGCCGTCGGCGCGATCATGGCGGCGGTAGCGATCTTCGTGGTCGCCGAGCTGCGCAACGACTCGTGGCGCCAGACGCCGCTCCATCGGATCTACGAGCGCGTCGCCTCGATCGCGGATCCGCTCGGGCAGCGCACGTATGCAACGGAGGACGCGTTCAAGGGCGACAACAACATCTTCCGCCTCGTGTGGTGGCGCACGGCGGTCGAGGAAGCGCTGGAGACCAACCACTGGTTTGGCCTCGGCTTCGGCCACGATCTGGCGGCGCGGTTTGTGCGCGAGTATTTGCCGGAGGCCACGGAGGAATTTTCCGCACGCAGTCCGCACAACGTCCTCATCACCGTCTTCGCGCGCATGGGGATCGTGGGTGCGGGGCTGTTTCTCGCGGTGATCGGCGCGCTGACGGCGCGGGTGTGGCGCGCGCTGCGGCAACCCGAGATCACGTTCAACGCCGGCGCGTGCGGACTCGCGGCGTGGGTGTTGCTGGCCTGTGCGTGCTTTGGCGTCGTGCTGGAGGGTCCGATGGGCGCGGTGGTTTTCTGGACGCTGCTCGGGCTCGCGCAGCCCCAGGCCCACCACCAAGAGGAATCTGCGCCGGCCGCGGATCGGCTCTTGCCTGCGGACGCGGCGGACCGTGAAGTCGCGCCGACCTCCGTCCCGTGAAGTTCCTCGCCCATCTCGATCCCCTCCGCATTTTCAAACGGACGACGCGCGCGAATTGGGACTTTCTCACCCCGGTCGCGCTCGTGGGGCTGAGTATCCTCGGGGTCGCGTTTATCTATTCGGCGCAATTTCACGCGACGCTCACGGCGGCCCCGGATTTCAGCCTCGTCGCGCTGCTGCGGCATGAGTGGTTCCGCCAGATCGTCTATCTGGGGATCGGCGCGGTGATCTATGTGGCGGTGTCGCTGGTGGACTACCGGTTCTGGTTCAGCATCGCGCACTGGTTCTACCTGGCGTTCATGGTGCCGCTTTTGATCGTGCTCATCCCCGGCATCGACGGCGGGACGGCGGAGAAATGGGGCGCGACGCGCTGGATCAACCTCGGGTTTTTCAACTACCAACCCTCCGAGACGGCCAAGATCGCGGTGCTGCTGATCACAGCGAGCATCCTCGTGCATTCGAAGATCGGCACCGTGAAGCAGTCGCTGGGCACGCTGGGGAAATTGGCCCTTGCGGTGGGTGCGCCCATGTTCCTTATCTGGCTTCAGAACGATCTTAAGTCCGTGATCGTCCTGCCCCCGATGGTTTTTTCCATGCTCTACGTTTCCAAGCTCTCGCCGCGATTTTTCGTGGGGGCGCTCGGCGCGTTTCTGGTGTTGGTCGGCTTGGTGGCGTGGGATGGCGCGCGCTACGTCGCGTTCATGGACGCCCACGGCTATGCTTATGGCGCGGACAACAAGCGGTTCGAGAAAGAGGGCAACCCGATTTTGCCCTTTCACGACTACCAGCGGAACCGCCTCTTGGTCTTTGTCGCCCCGGAGAAAATCGACCCCAAGGGCATCGGCGTCTCCTACAATCTCCAGCAGTCGCTGATCTCGGTCGGCAGCGGCGGGCTCGTCGGCAAGGGTTGGACGGACGGCACGCAGGCGCAGCTCGGCTACCTGCCGCGCTCGGTCGCGCATAACGATTTTATCTTCTCGGTCATCGCCGAGGAGAAAGGTTTTTTGGGAAGTCTTACGGTTCTCAGCCTTTTTGGACTGGTGTTGTTCAACGGCATTCGCATTGCCGGTTCCGCGAGGGACCGGCTGGGCATCCTGCTCGCCATCGGCGTCACGGTGCTCTTCACGGTGCATGTGTTTGTGAACATCGCCATGACCATCGGGCTGGTGCCCATCACGGGCATACCGCTTCCCTTTATCAGCTACGGTGGCTCCTTTGTGCTTAGTTGCTGCTTGCTGCAAGGACTGGTCCAGAGCGTCTGGCGCTTCCGGAGGGATTTCACATGAAGTCCTTCCCCGCGCCATTGACCGCCCTGCCAGAATTTCCTGCGCCGCAACTGCCGCACTGGGGTGCCGCCGTGTTCAACCCAACCGACACCCGCCATGAGCGATCAATCCCACCCTCAATCGGCCGTCCCACCGGACGTTGCCGCCAAGTATGACGAGGAACTCGTCAATCCCCCGCCGCAGACCGAGTCCGCCCCGGTCAGCGCCTCCGAACTAAAGGCCGGCGCCGCCGAGCGCGCCAAAAACCGCCCGCTGCTCCAGAAAATCCTCGCGGTGTTCCAGAAAGAAAAAGGCTCCTACCGCGAGTTGATCATCAACTCGGAGCCGTTGGAGAAGCGCGTCGCGCTCCTCGTCGACGGCCGCCTCGAGAAATTCGAGATCGAACGCGAGTCCGACAACCGGATGGTCGGCGGCATCTACAAGGGCCGGATCAAGAACCTCGACCCGGGCCTCAAGGCCGCGTTCGTCGACATCGGCTACACCAAGAACGCGTTTCTCCACTACTGGGACATGCTCCCCGCCGCCGCCGACTCGTCCGTCGAGGTCGTGCGCGTGAACAAAAAGAAGAACACCCCCGACCGTCCCGCCGAGCCTACCGTGAAGGACATCCCGCAGATGTATCCTCCAGGCAGCGAAATCGTGATCCAGGTTACCAAGGGTCCGATCGGCACCAAGGGTCCGCGCACGACGACGAACCTCTCCATCCCCGGCCGTTACTTGATCCTCACGCCGTTCTCCGACGGCTGCGGCATCTCCCGCAAGATCGAAGACCCGATGGAGCGCAAGCGCCTCAAGACCCTCATCAACGAACTCACAATCCCCGAGGGGGTGGGCGTCATCGTTCGCACCGCCGGCGAGGGCAAAAAAGCCCGCTACTTCGTCCGCGATCTCCACATCCTGATCAAAACGTGGGAAGACATTCAGGCGAAGATCAAGAGCGACCGCGCCCCCGCGTGCCTCTACATGGAGCCCGATCTCGTCGAGCGCACCGTGCGCGACTTCCTCACCGAAGAGGTCGACCGCGTGCTCATCGACAGCAAGGACGACCACGAGCGCACGCAGAAACTCGTCGGCCAAATCTCCAAGCGCGGTGCCGCCAAGATCGCGTTCTACAAGGACAGCATCCCGATCTTCGAGCGCTTCAACATCGAGCGCCAGATCGAGCAGACCGGCCAGCGCAAAGTCCCGCTCCCGTCCGGCGGCGAAATCATCATCGACGAAACCGAGGCGCTCATCGCCGTGGACGTGAACACCGGTTCGCACCGGAACCGCGGCGGCGATGAGAAAAACGTCATCTACGCCGTGAACCTCGAGGCCGCCGCCGAGATCGCGCGGCAGATTCGCCTGCGGAATCTCGGTGGGTTAATCATCATGGACTTCATCGACATGAAGGAGCGGCGCCACCGCAACGCCGTTTACGAGAAGATGGTCGAGCTAATGTCGTCGGACAAGGCGAAGAACCACATCCTCCCCATCTCGTCGCTCGGCATCATGCAGATGACCCGGCAGCGCCAGTCGGAGTCGCTCTCGAGCAATCTCTACAACGACTGCCCGTATTGCCGCGGCCGCGGCATCGTGAAGAGCGCGACGACGATGAGCGTCGAACTCCAGCGCAAGCTCAGCTCCGTCGTCCGCCGCCTCCAGCTCCGCAGCGACAGCAAGGAGTATTCGCTCCGCGTGATGGTGCATCCGAGCATCCTCGAACGCCTCCGCAGCGAAGACGCCGACCTCCTCGTGCGGATGGAGAAACTCTTCCACGTGAAGTTGGCCTTCCGGGCCGATCTGAACTATCACGTGGAGAATTTCAAAATCATCAACGCGATCACGGGAGAGGAATATCGCTGACGCTCTCATGTAGAGCCGCCGCTCGTCGGCGTGCCGTGTCGCTCAAAGGCCGCCCTTCACCGGGCGGCCTTTTATTCTGTGTAATATCAACGTCCCCTCGCTTTTTGACTATAGGCCCGGCCGTTGGCCAGGCTCAACCGGCCAACGGCCAGTTCTATAACCGGACGATAGTCCAAAACCAAAGGGACGTCGGTATAACAAAGCGCTGATGAACACCACTACGACTTCCGCGTTTAAATACTCGCACCCGCGAAACGCTAAAGCTGCGCCAACGCAGATTGGTCGATAAAGAGATTTCGTTCGCGAAAACTCGGCAACGCCTCGCGGCGAAGCCACGTGCGCGCCGGCTCGGCCTCTAGCGCGAACCACGGTTCCGCGAGATGTCGGCGCGGGCTCTCCACCCAATCCGGCGGCTCGGCTCCCACCTGTTCCGCGAGGTGCGGGCCGAGCGCGGCGAGAAACGCGTCGCACACGTCTCATTGTGCATTGTTCCCGCCAGAAATGACGGCTCGTCAGCCAGCAGCCTGCTCAAATCCCGCTCCGCCTTTCTTGCCCGATTCCATTCGCGCAAAAAGTCCCGCACGTGCCGCCCGAACTCCGACAGGTCGGAGGTGTAAGCGGCAATCTCGGCGAGACTGCGTGGACGGTTCTGAATCGGAATGACTACGGGCGGCGAGAAGGCAGCGTGGGGGATTGAGAATCCCGGCAAGCACGGCGCGGGCCCGCTCGGTGAGCACATCGTGCGGTTAAAAACGCCCGAGGTGTTTTTCGATCTCCGCGATGGTTCGGATTCCCATTTTCCGGCACAAGAATGCGATGTCTGCCACGTCGGCGGCGTAGCCAGGCAACGGCGTGGGGCACGCCATGACTTTCATCGCGAGCAGGTAACTGGCCGACGGTCGCTTGATCGACCCGCCAGCAATGCTCACGTGCTCCATCGGCAACATGCCGTCGCGGTCATGCTCCGACACGAATTATCCCACGTCCTCGTTCAATCAGTGTGCCGGCAAAGCGAGTTCAGCGCCGACCTTCGCTGCGAGCGATGCCCGATTGCGCTCGGGCGGATGATGGCGTCCACGTTCTTGGTCGCGTCAGCGAGAAACGAAACGCGGGCAGGTATCGTGATGACTACACGCAAGCGTGCGCCGTTTTCCCCCACAGCGCGAAAGCAAGGGCGGCACTGACTCGCCGCGTCTTACAAGCAATTCTTCGCGACAAAGGTGGTTTCACGAAGAAAGATTTGGCTGACCAAATCGAGGACGCGCTTGCCTGCGGTAGTCTGCCATCTCACATCGCGGAATCTCTCGATGCAGTTCGGAACATCGGAAATTTCACCGCTCATCCTCAAAAAAGTAAGTCGTCTGGCGAACTTCTTGACGTCGAGCCAGGTGGAGCGGAGTGGAATCTTGAAGTAGTCGAATCGGTGTTCGATTTTTATTTTGTCCAACCTGAAATCACGAAAAAGAAGAAAGAAGCTCTCAACGCCAAACTTGCCGCAGCTGGCAAGCCGCCGATGAAGTAGCCAACTACTATATGCGAGCGCTTGCGCGCCCAACCAGTGCCGGAAAAGGAGGCTGTCTATGGAATTCTCACTCGACGGAGTTCGACAGCCGCTACGTCGGCCATTTCGCTCCGATGCGAAAATGTCGGACTCTGCTGCAAAGCGCGAATCAGTATCGCCGCAAGATGATGTGCTCGTTGCCACTCACGGTGGGCGTGGCCGATTGGCGGCGTTCTGGCCGCTCCTAATCGCGGCGCTGGTCTTCGTGGCTTCGAGCCGCTCGCATGTCGTCGTGTCGGGCATCACGCGGATCGATGACAAGATTGTCCACTTTGCGGTGTATGGGCTGCTCGCGACGTTGGTGTCGCGCGCAGGTCGCGGCGGTTGGCGGTGGGCGATGTGGTCGCTCGTGCTCGTGTCGGCGTATGGCGCGAGCGATGAATGGCACCAGAGTTTTGTGCCGGGGCGAATGTGCGAGTTCGCCGATTGGGTTGCGGACACGTTCGGCGCGGCGCTCGCCATCGGACTCTACGCGGGTTGGCCGTGGTATCGGAGACTGCTGGAGGCGCCGCTGGGCCGGCGACGGGCGGAGGAAAGGACGGCAGAATTGTAGCACTCCACACTCGCCACCGTCGGCGGCCTTTCTACGTTTCGCTCATGGCACTCCACTCGCCTCGCTTCGCCATCGCCCCACTTCTCCGTCGCGCCTTGCTGCTGCAGACCGCCGCGCTCGTCTTCGCCACCAGCGCGCGCGCCGCTTCCGGGTCAACATCCACAAACATTCCCGCCCAGCCCAACGTCGTCTTCATCCTTTGCGACGACCTCGGCTACAGCGATCTCGGCTGCTACGGCGCGAAAGATATTCGCACGCCCCACATCGACCGGCTCGCAGCGGAGGGCACGCGCTTCACGAGTTTCTACGTCGCCCAATCCGTGTGCACGGCCTCGCGCGCGGCGCTGTTCACGGGCAGCTACCCGAACCGCGTGAGCATGAGCGGCGCGCTCAACCACACGAGCACGGTCGGCCTCCACGTGCGCGAGCGGCTGCTCTCGCAGGTGCTCAAGGACCAGGGCTACGCGACCGGTGCATT
>JANXSC010000490.1 GCA_025352845.1 Opitutaceae bacterium | reverse complement strand
CATCCGTCCGACTTCGGGCCGACTCCTGCGGCAAGCTCTTCGGCTCCTGTCCTCGGAGTCGGCCAGGGCATCCAAAGCGCCTTTGTCTCTCATAACTTAATTTACCCGATCCGCTGTCCAACGATCGGGGTCCACCTCACGTGATCGTAGCCTATCGCGACTTGACGAACAAGCGCGAGATCTTTGGGCGGAGTTACAAGGCCCGCAGAGTTGTCGCCCCAAAGAACGACCGTGCCGTCGATCTTTACGGCCGCGCTCACATTTGCACCCGCAGCGATCGCCGCGACATCGCCCAATCCTACCGGCACGCTGGCTTGACCGTAGGTGTTGTCACCCCATGCAGCCACGGTGCCGTCGAATTTCAACGCCAACGCGTGGCGTTCGCCCGCGGAAATCGCACGAACGTTACTCAGATTCGTCGGCAAGCCTCCCGCAATAGAGCCCCACGCGATCACGCCGTTGAGCGGAGCGCGCACGGTGACAGCAACATCGAGATACTGTGCGGGTTCCAATCCCCCTCGCGCCACAGGTCGAATCGAAATCCCATAATCAGGATCGGATAGCGCTGAACCTATCTGTAGCGCGGCGTCGAACACGTTTGCTCCTGGTGTCGTCAAATCGAGCAACTGACTTTTCAAGCGATCATTGAATCCCCAGAAAATGTAAGCTCCATTTGTGATGGACGCGTTGCTTGTGAAATTCTGCCTGTAGCCGACCCAATAATAACGAAACCCATCGCGAAAAATCCGGAGTGCTTGTGGCTGATCGAGCGCAGCGCTCTTGCTGTCAAAACGGTGAATGCGATACGTGCCGGTTTGAGCCACGCTTGTCACGGCTGTGTCGCGCAACCAACCAAGGCGATGCTTCGACTGAGCGTTGAAATGTGCCGCGGCTGCTTCGCGCGGACCAGCCATGCCATCGAATCGATCACCATATTCCGCCGTGGTTCCTCCGCTCGATATTGGATTCCCATCTGCTACCTGCCAAAGGTTGGCGTGCTCCAAGCCCAACGTATGGCCGATCTCATGCGCGATAGTTGACGGTTCTGTCGTGTCGTTTGCCGCCAACGTGGTCACACCGTTTAGCCAGACCTTGCCAGTCCCAATCTGCGCCTGACCAACGCTGAACACTGAACCCGGAATTCGCGTGGCGGTAATATCTGGGGCCGCGACCACGATCCGATCAAAAGCGGTGACGGAGAAATCCGGGGCCGCAGCAGCCGTGGCGTCTGCATGCAATCGAGTCTGGCCGACATTATTCGTTTCAGCCGCATAAGCAGCCGCCGTTCGCGGCATTCGATAGACTTTGTCGGAAATGGTCGTGGCCAGTGTCGTCTTGCCGTAACTTACCGATTCAAAGAAAGACCGGACACTGCCATCCATCATCTCCTGGGCCGCAGTCTTGCTCATCCACTCGCCAGTCACGTCAGAAAAATCTATGCGAACAATGAGAATCCTAAGAGTTCCCGTAGTCCAAGAGGTCGTCGTATCCGCCGCAATCGTCGGCTCAGTATTCGCCGGCTCAGTCAACAGCAGCGGTGCCACATCTGAATCTATTGTCCCTTCGGCAAGAATCAGACGGCGTTCTAATTTCTGAACTTGGCTGAAATCGTCCAACGCCCACACGCGGCCATGCGCCTCGACCCACACCACGGGCATCCACTTCACTCTCTCGGCAGAAGAAAGAGCCAAATTTATTTCCCAAGAAAATGGATCACGCTTCTCTACTTGCCGACTGGTGTCTTCACCCGACTCAAGCACCCGCAGCGGACTTTCGTGCAATGCCAAATGTCCCTCAAGCGCGATGCCGTGAAGCGATGCGTTCTCTTTGGATAACTGCGATTCGCGCCGCCGTAGCCGTGCGCGACGTAACCCACGTGGTCGAGGTTCACGAAGCGCCGAATGGCTTCAGCTTCCCCGGAACTCGGCTGCGGACTCAAACACATCAAGGCATTGGCTCCAGTGCCGCCAACACGCACCTCCAACTTCTCACACACGGCTTCTGGAAGCGCCTGCCTGACGGCGAATGGAACCGTCGAGGCAAGCGCACGCGCCGGGTCGCGTTCAATCAGCATGCGCATTTCCGCCCGACGGGCTTGGGCGAGCCCGACGCCTTCACCTTCCAAACGCGTTCGCTCGTCCGCACTGGATGCTTGGAGATAGCGCTTCGTCCACTCGCGAAAGGCCGCACTTTCTCGTGGCAGCGCACCGTCCCAATCCTGGGCATAGGCCAACCGACGCGCCACCGCCCGTCCCGGATCGATTGCGCTCACCGGGGTCGAAACCGCTTTCTCCATCGACGATGAAGTGCTGCCCGCGGCAGGTCGTCCCTCAGTGCCTCGCGCGGGTGGCGCGCTCGACACGTGACGAGCGGACCGAAACACAAACCAACACAGCGCGCCGCAGCCAAGTGCGGACATGGCGAGCAGCAGGGGGCGGGCGCTTCTCATGCGAACCATCCTGAATCGGCGGTGCAGCTAAATCACTTCAAAAAAAACGACGGATATCCGTTTTCAGCCTGCACACGCCAAGTCCCATTGGCTCTCGCTTAAAAAAAATCAGCTGCGAGTTCAGCGCCGAGATTCATGGTCGTTCGACAAAGGTCACGTTACGACGCCGCACAAGCCAAATTCTGCCGCCCTACTTCTTCGCCATCGTCGGCGCGATTTCGGCGGCGAGGCCGGCGATCCCTTCGCTCAGGGCCGCGGCGAGCGTGGTTTCGTTCTGGCCGTCCCAACGCAGCGTGGTCGGCCGGTAGTCGCCCCGCCGCGCGGCTACGCCGCCGATGGCGAGAAGTTCCCACGTCGCGTGAAAACGCACGCCGCCGTCCGCCGCGCCCTCGCACGCGAGCACGCGGATGCGCAGCTCGATTTTCTGCTCCGCCGGGCCGGCGTTCATGCCGCCGGTCGCGACCGGCGCACCGCGCGCGGCGAACTCCTCGCGCAGCACGCGCGTGATGCCGGTCCCAAGCGCTTCGCCCCAACGCGCGAAATCCCGGAAATCGAGTTCGTTGTCGCCGTGGCGGACGATCAGCGCGCGCGTGCGCAGATAGTCCGCGAGTTCGATCGGCCGCAGACGCACGGCCGTGGCGCCGGTATTCGGCGTCGGGGCCGCGCCAGGTGCGGTCGACTTCAGCACATAGAACCGCGTGGGATCGGTCTTCGCCTCGGGCAGCAGATTGCAGCCCGCCAAAAGCAAAAGCACACCACCGCCGGCAATCCCGAGGAGAAGGGGAATCAGGCGCGCGCTCATGGGGCTTTCTTCGGGCTCGCCGGTGCGGCCGCCTTGCGGCCGGAAAGAATCGCGCTCGGGTTGCGCTCGAGAAAATCCGCGAGCCGCCGCACCGCCTCCGCCGCCTCGTCGAACCGGCCGAGCGTCTCGGCCACGTCGGCCCCGACGCCGCCGTTGGCCGCGATGAAATTTTTTGCGGCGGCGGCGGTCTCGGCAAACGCCAGCACCGCCTTCTTCACCTCGCCCAGCGTTGCATTCACCTCGCCCGCGATCGGTTCGATCTGGCGGTCGAGCTTGGTGACGGTCGCGCGGAATTCCCCGATTGCGGTGTTGAGATTGTCGAAGGTGCGCTTCACGTCCGGCCCGGTGGCGAGCGCCTCGACCTGCGCGCCGGTGCGTTTCCACTGTTCGCTCACGCCGCGGAGATCGACGCCCTCGAGTTGCTTGCGCGTCTCCGTGATGAGCGCGGTGAGGCTTTTCGAGATGCCGGGGAGATCGATCTTTTTCAGGTTGCTCAACACTTCGGTCACGCTCGCCTGAAACTCCACGATCGCCGAGGGCACGAAGGGCACGACGACGTAGCGCGCCTCGGCCACGGGCACGGTCGGCGGGTTCTCCTTGGGGTCGAGAAAGTCGAGGCCGACAAACAGCAGCCCGGTCGCGAGCGCCTGCACTTCCAGGCGCGCGCGCAGTCCGCGGCGCACGAGGCCCTCGAGCTCGGCGCGGTCGGCGACGTTGATCAGCTGGCCGCGGTTGTCGCTGATCACGTCCTTGCTGAACTCGCAGGTCACCGCGACCAGCGAGTGGTTGCGCTGCTCGTCGTAGCGCAGGTTGAGATCGATCACCCGGCCCACGCGCACACCGCGCAGCTTCACAGCCGAACCTTGGTCTAGGCCGTGCACCGATTCGTCGAAATACACGACGAACCGCTGCGGCTTGGTGAAAAAATTAAACCCGCCGAACGCAAACAGCGCGACGATGCCGAGCACCATGGCACCGATCACAAACGCGCCGACGATGGCGGGGCTGACTTTGGTTTTCACTCGGGTCTTGGTTTAGGAAGAATGCGGAGAATGGACAGAAATTTAAGCGCTCACGCGGGCCGCGCCGCCATATCCAAGCGGCGGAGAAACTCCGACACGCGCGGGTCACGGCTGTTCGCCGCGAGTTCGCGGGGCGTGCCCTCGGCGATGACGCCCTTCTCCGCGCGGTCGAGCATGATCACGCGATCCGCGATGCTGTAGATCGAGTCCAGCTCGTGCGAGACGATCACGATGGTCGTGCCGAAGGTGTCGCGCACCTGGAGGATGAGTTCGTCGAGCTTGCGCGAGGTCACCGGGTCGAGGCCCGCCGAGGGTTCGTCGAAAAACACAATCTCCGGATCGAGCGCGAGCGCGCGCGCGAGGCCGGCGCGTTTCCGCATGCCGCCGCTGATCTCCGCGGGAAAATAATCCTCGAATCCGCCGAGCCCGACCTGGGCGAGCTTGAGCGTGGCGATTTCGTTCACCTCGCGCGCGGAGAGCGGCGTGTATTCCTCGAGCGGGAGCGCGACGTTTTCCCGCAGCGTGAGCGAACTCCAGAGCGCGCCGCCCTGGAAGAGCATGCCGAAGGTTTTCAGCAGCGCGCGCCGATCCGCCAGCGCGGCGTGGGTAAAGGGCTGGCCGAAAAATTTCACCGTGCCCGCCATCGGTGCGTTCAGCCCGACGAGATGGCGCAGCAGCGTGCTCTTGCCGCAACCCGATCCGCCGATGATGAAAAACACCTCCCCGCGCCGCACCGAAAACGTCACCTCCTGCAGCACCACGTCGCCATCGTAGCCGGCCTGGAGTTTCTCCACCTCGATCGCGGGGATGCTGTTGGCGTCGGCGTTCATCGGGGCGTCACCAGCCGAGATAATTGAAGATCACGGCGAACAACGAGTCGGCCACGATGATTAGCAGCACCGAGGTCACGACGGCCGAGGTCGCCGCCCGGCCCACGCCCGCCGCACTGCGCTCGGCCTGCAGCCCACGCAGGCAGCCCGCGAGGCTGATGAGCACGCCGAACGCGAAGGCCTTGATCAGGCCCGTGCTCACGTCCGACAGGTCGATAATGCTCTGCGTCTCGATCCAGTAGGCCGAGGGCGGGATGTCCAGCACGCCCTTCCCGACCGCCATGCCGCCGAGGATCCCGAGGCAGTTGGCGTAGAGCGCAAGCAGCGGCATCATCAGCGTCAGCGCCACCAGCCGCGGCAGCGCGAGGAAAAACACCGGCGGGATGCCGAGCGTCTCCAGCGCATCGACCTCCTCGTTGGCCTTCATGTTCGCGAGCGTCGCGGCAAACGCCGCGCCCGTCCGCCCCGCCAGAATGATTGCCGCCATCATCGGCCCCATCTCGCGCACGACCGAGAGTCCCACCAGATCCGCGACGAAAATATCCGCGCCGAACTGCCGCAGTTGCACCGCCGCCTGATAGGCCATGATCAGGCCGACGAGGAAACTGATCAGGCTCACGATCGGCAGCGCCATCGCGCCGCACTGCTGCATCTCCTCGAAGCAATCGTGCCAGCGAAACATCCGCGGGCGTTTCAGCAGCCGCGCCACCCCAATCACGCTCTCGCCGAGAAACGTCGAGGCGGTGCGGGCGCGCTCCCACGTCTCAATCGTCGCCTGCCCGACGCCCGTGAGAAAACTTTCCGAGCGGTCGAAGGGCACGCTCGTTTCCCGCGCCTTGGTGAACTGTCCCAGCAGCGTGCGGATTTTTTCCGGGAGCGCCTCTGTGTCGCAATACGCGCCGACGACCCGACACCACTCCTGCGCCTCGATGAGAAACAGCAGGAGCGACGTGTCCCACTTGGCCACCTCGTCGGTCCGCAGTCGCACGCGGCGCGGCTCGCGCCCGGCGAGCAGCTTGCCCCAAGTCGGCCGCGACACCGTCACCTGCCACACACCGCCCAAGACCACGTCGAGGCCACCGTCGATCTCGATCGCGGTGACGGTGGCGTCTCCAGATTCTAAACTCCCTGGCATTGCCGCCACTTCACCCGTGACACCGCGCCACGCCAAACCAAATCTCGCGGGTCTTCATGCCGCGCTTCGCCACCCTCCTCCTCGATCTCGACGGCACGCTCGTCGATGCCTTCACGACGATTCACCGCGGGTATTGCCACACGCTGCCGCAGTTCGACCGGACGGCGCCGACGATGGAGGCAGTGCGCCGCGCCGTCGGCGGCGGCATCAACCAGGCCATGGCGCATTTTCTGCCCCCGGACAAAATCGCCGCCGCCGTGGCCATGCACGTCGCCTATAGTGATTCGATCCTGTTGGACGAAGTGACGCTCTTTCCCGGCGCATTGGAACTCGTCCGCGCGCAACACGCCGCCGGCGTCACGCTCGCCGTGTTTACCAACAAACGCGGCGAGCACGCGCGCCGCATCTGCGCGCACCTCGGCGTCACGCCCTACCTTCGCGGCATCTTCGGCGCCCGCGACACCGCGTGGCTGAAACCTCAGCCGGAGTTTGCCACCCACGTGCTCACCACGATCGGCGCGACACCAGACTCCACGCTGCTCCTCGGCGATTCGCCCTTCGATGTCGAGGCGGCGCACAACGGCGGCTTCCTCTGCTGGTGCGTCACGACCGGCACGCACGATGCCGCCCAGCTCCGCGCCGCCGGGGCCGACGCCGTGTTTCCCGATCTCATCGCATTGCAGGCGGCGCTTGCGCAGCCGCAGACGTAGACCTTACGGCGCGCCGGACCGCCGCGCACGTTCGACCTCCAGCCGCAGCGCGTGCAGCGACACCACGATGTCGCGCAAGAAAGAGAGCAGCGCCGCGATGAGCGCCAGGATACTCGCGACGAAGAACACCACGATCTCCGCGCCGAACTCCCGCTGCACCGATGCGTCCACAAAAATCACCATTACGAGGAGGCACGAGAGCAACATGCTCAGGCCGGCAAACATCACGGCGCGCCGCACGAGCTTGGCGCGCCGCCACATAATTTCGAGCTGGGTCTCGAAATGCTCGCGCTCGCCCGCCCCCGCGCCGCGCACCTGACCCGCCAGCGTCCGCGTGCGATCAACAATCCGTCCCATGCGATTCGTCAGCGTGAGCATCAGCGCCCCGACGCCCGAAATCAAAATCACCGGCGTGACCGCGAGCTGGATGAGCGGCAGATACTGGCTGGGCGCGGGGGTGGACATGGTTTTCTGAATGGGTGAGTTGAATCCGTTTGAGTCTGCCGGGTGGCGCGCACAGCCCAGCGGCCTTGACGCCCCGCACGATAACTACACCGTAGCTACGTGACCAAAACCGCCAAGCTTTTTACCACGGGCGGCTCCCAAGCCGTGCGCCTGCCCAAGGAGTTTCGCTTTCCCGGCAAGACCGTCACGCTCCGCCGCACCAAGGCCGGTGTCGTCCAGATCCACCCGCATAACGATCCGGCAGACCTGCGCAAAAAACTCGCCCGGCTCGCCGGTTCCTGCCCCGATTTTCCCCTGCGCGAGCCCGTGCGGGGCAAAGACGTGCCACGCGATTTCAACTGGTGAGCATGTTCCTGCCTGACACCAACGCCTGCTCGCACTTTATGCGCGGCCACGAGGTGCTAGTGCAGCGCTGGCTGGACGCCGCTCCCTCGCTACGCCTGTCCGCAATTGTCGTGGCCGAACTGGAACACGGCGCGGCCAAGGCCGGTTCGTCCCGCCAGCGGGCGCGGCTCGACGAACTCGTCGCGACCCTGCCCAACGAGCCATTCTCCATCGCCGACGCCACCCGGTTCGGCCAGTTGCGCACCGCGTTGGAGCGGCGCGGTGAAGTTATCGGCCCCTACGATCTGCTCATCGCCGCGCAGGCGCTGCGCCTCGGCGCGACCGTCGTCACGCATAACCTGCGCGAGTTCGCCCGCGTGCCCGGTCTCAAGTGCGAAGACTGGCAAGCGGTGTAACTGCGGTTGTATTCGCACCCGTTTCCCTTGGCCGCCGCCATGCCAGCTCCGTCCGCCACGCTCACCGGCGTCCTTGAGCGGATCATTTTTCATAACGAGGAAAACCATTACACGATCGCGGAGTTCCGGCCCGACGCACCCGCGTCCGCCGGCGGTGCCAACACAGACTCCAAGGCCCGCCCCGAACTCGTGACGATCGTCGGCGCGCTACCAAGCGTGGAGTGCGGCGAGACGCTGCACCTCTCCGGCGAATGGACGCGCCATGCGCAGCACGGCGCGCAGTTCAAGATCGCGGCGTTCAAGAGCGAGCTGCCCGCGAGCGTTTACGGCATCCGCAAATACCTCGGCAGCGGCCTCGTGCCCGGCATCGGCAAGGTTTACGCGAACAAGATCGTGGATGTGTTCGGCACCGACACCTTTCGCGTGCTCAGCGAGGAATCGGGCCGGCTCCGCGAAGTCGACGGCATCGGCAAAAAACGCGTCACCGCGATCAAGCAGGCCTGGGACGCCAAACGCACCGAGCGCGAGCTCTACATTTTTCTCCAGACCTACGGCGTCACGCCCTCGATGTGCTTGAAACTGGTGAAGCATTTCGGTTCCGAAGCGAAACGCATCCTCACCACCGAACCCTACCGCGCCGCCCGCGAGATCGATGGCATCGGTTTCAAAACCGCCGACCGCATCGCCATCAACCTTGGCTTCGCCAACGACGCCCCGCCGCGGCTCGACGCCGGAATTATCTACGCCCTCGAAACGCTCCAAGAGGACGGCCACACTGCCTACCGCGAAGCCGACCTCCGCGACCACACGGCACAGTTGCTCGAGACCGATTCGAAACTCGTCGAAGCCCGCATCGCCGCGCTCGTCGCAAACAAATCGCTCATCCGCCATAATGTAGCCGGGGTCGGCGACCCCGGCCCGGGCTCAACGAGCGCGGCTACAACCAATCC
>JANXSC010000479.1 GCA_025352845.1 Opitutaceae bacterium | reverse complement strand
CGCCGGCGGTGCCGCCGGGAGATGAGAATCCGAACCCGGAAGCGCCGCTGCAGGTGCGCAATATCCGCCTCGCGTTCACGAGCGACAGCCGGTTCCTCGTCGCGACCACGCACCCGCCGAAGGCCGACCTCGCCGCGGCGCGGCGCGCGAAGAAGAAACCCGAGGAGCTGCCCAAGGGCGGCCTCGTGACGGTGAACCTCGCGAGCGGCGCCGTCACGCGTGACGCCGACGTGAAGAGTTTCCAAGTGCCGACGAAGGGCGGCGCGTGGGTGGCGTTTTTGAAAGAGGCGAAACCCGAGGAAAAGAAACCGGACGACGCGAAGCCTGCCGCGACACCCGAGCCGAAGGAAACAAAGGAACCCGACACCGAACGCGAAGATGATTTCGGCGATGAGGAGGTAAATGGCGACGCAGCCGCGCCACGCCGCACCACGGCGGCCGCGAGCCCCGCCCGCCCGGCGACGGCCACCACGCCCGGCGAGCGCACCTACGGCACGGAACTCGTGCTGCGCGCACTGGAGCAGGGGAGCGAGCGGACCTTTGCCGCCGTGAGTGACTACTCCTTCGCGCGCGACGGGCGCACGCTGCTATACGCCGTGTCGTCGAAGACCGAGACTGAGAACGGCGTCTATGCTGCGACTCCCGGCGATGAGGCCGCACCGCTCGGCCTGCTCACCGGCAAGGGCCGCTACAGCCGGCTCGCCTGGGATCGCGAGCAGGCGCAGGCGGCATTCGTGAGCGATCGCGACAGCACGGGTCCGCGCACGAGTGCGCGCTACAAACTTTACCACTGGACTCGCGGCACTGCGACCGCCGCCGCCCTCGTAAGCGCCGAGACGACGGGCCTGCCCTCCACGCTCACCGTGAGCAGCAACGCCTCGCCGGCGTTTTCGCGCGATGGCCGCAAACTCTACGTCTCCGCTGGTGCGCCGCCGAAACCGCCGCGCCCGCCCGGCTCCGAGCAGCTCGACGAGGACAAGGTTAGCGCCGATCTCTGGCACTGGCGCGACGGGTTCATTCAGCCGATGCAAAAGGTCCGCGCGACGCAGGAGCGCAATCGCAGCTATCGCGGTGTGCTCGACCTCGGGTCGAAAAACTATGTGCAGCTCGCCGACGAGGCGCTCGCCACCGTCACGCTCAGCGACGACGGCACGCGCGCCCTCGGCACCGACGACCGCGCGTATCGGCACCTCGTGGATTTCGACGGCCGCTTCGCGGACATCTACGTTGTCAACGCCGCCACCGGCGAACGGAAGCTCGCGCTGAAACAGCAACGCAGCGAGGGCGGTCCGTCGCTCCTCTGGTCGCCCGATGGCAAATGGGCCTGCTATTACTCCGGCAAACACTGGCACGCGCTCGACACCGTGACCGGCGCGACGCGCCCGCTCACCGCCAAGCTGCGCGTCGCTTTTCACAACGAGGACGACGATCATCCCGCACCGCCCGGGGCGTATGGCGCCGCCGGTTGGACGAAGGACAGCGCCTCCTTCCTCGTCTACGATCGGTTTGATGTGTGGCAGACATTCGTCGACGGCCGCGCGCCGAAAAATCTCACCGCCGGCCACGGCCGCGCGACCAAGGTCCAGCTCCGCGTGCAGCGCATCGAGCCCGTCGATGAGGACGACGACGAGCGTGGCATCGATCCCGCGAAACCGCTCACGCTCCGCGGCGAGAGCGAAGAGACGCGCGCGACGGGATTTTTCCGCACGAGCTTCATCGCGACTGCCGCGCCGCTGGGGTTGCTGTGGGGCGACAAACGCTTCACCTGCCTCGGTCGCGCGCGCGATGCCGATGCGTTGCTTGTTACCGCGTCGCGCTTCGATGAGTTCCCCGATGTGTATGTGACCGACGCCACGTTTGCCAAGCTGGCGAAGCAGACCGATGGCGTCGCGCAGCTCGCGGCTTTTACGTGGGGCCGCGCGGAGCTGGTTTCATTTCGTAATGACGACGGCGTGCCACTCAAGGCCTCGCTCTACAAACCCGCGAATTTCGATCCCAAGAAAAAATATCCGCTGCTCGTATACATCTACGAGCGGCTCTCGCAGAACGTGCATAATTTCAGCAACCCCGCGCCCGGCACGAGCATCAACGTCCCGTTCTACGTGAGCAACGGCTACTGCGTGCTGATGCCCGACATCGTTTACAAAACCGGCGAGCCCGGAAAGAGCGCGCTCCGCTGCGTGCTCCCCGCGATCGATGCGGTCGCCGCGCAGGGCTTCATCGACGAGAAAGCCATCGGCATCCAGGGCCACTCGTGGGGCGGCTATCAAATCGCCTACATGGTCACGCAGACGAATCGGTTTCGCGCCGCCGAGGCCGGCGCGCCCGTCGGCAACATGACGAGTGCCTATTCCGGCATCCGCTGGGGCAGCGGCCTGCCGCGCCAGTTTCAATACGAGCAGACCCAAAGCCGGATCGGCAAAAAGCTCACCGACTCGCCGCGCACCTACCTCGACAACTCTCCGGTCTTCCACGCACACAACGTGCAGACCCCGCTCCTCATTTTGAGCAACGACAACGACGACGCCGTGCCGTGGTATCAGGGCATCGAGCTCTTCCTCGCGCTGCGCCGGCAGGGCAAACCCGCGTGGCTCTTCAACTACAACGGTGAATTCCACGGCCTCCGCCGCCGCGCCGACCAGAAGGACTGGGCGAAACGCATGCAGCAGTTCTTCGATTACCACCTCAAAGGCGCGCCCGCGCCCGAGTGGCTCGAAAACGGGGTTCCCTACATCGAGCGCGACGAGGAGAAGTTAAAATTCAACGCGCCTCCGGCGAAAACCTGAGCCGGCTCGGTTGTAGGGCGGGGTCTCCCGACCCTGCCGGGTTTGGAACGAGGCCTTCTGCTTTCAGACGGCGGGGTCAGGAGACCCCGCCCTACAACAATCCCAAATTTCCGTTTCCCTTTTCCGCGCCTTCTGCGCCTGCTTGCGGCCGATTGAAGATGTCCGCTCCTGCCTCCCTCGCGCTTCCGCACATCGCGCAGCTCCACGCCTACACTCCCGGTCTCCAACCCACGGAACCGGGCTGGGTGAAACTCAACACCAATGAGTGCCCCTATCCGCCGAGCCCGCGCGTTGCCGAGGCGCTGCTGCGCGAGATTGGCCTCGGCTCGGAGGCGGGCGCGTCGTTGCGGCTCTACCCGAATCCCAAGAGCACGCCGCTGCGCGCCGCCGTCGCGCAACTCCACGCCGCGGAATCTCCGACGCTGCGCGAGGAAAACGTCTGCATCGGCAACGGCTCCGACGACATCCTCAACCTCCTTATCCGCGCCTTCGTCAGTTGTAGGGCGGGGTCTCCTGACCCCGCCGAGGTTCATCGCGGGTCGGCGGCGGGGTTGGGAGACCCCGCCCTACATCCGAACCCGGCCGGCTTCACGCTGCCGAGCTACTCGCTCTATCCCGTGCTCGTCGAGATTCAGGACGGCGGCACCAACGTAATTCCTTTCGACCGGTCGATGCGACTGCCGGTCGAGCGCATTGCCGCATCGCCCGCTCGCGCATTTTTTCTCACTTCACCGAATGCGCCGACAGGCGTCGCGTTTGCCAACGCCGATCTTGAGCGCGTGCTCGCCTCCTATCGCGGGCTCTTTGTGGTCGACGAAGCCTACGCGCCGTTCGCGCGCGAAAACGCGATCCCGCTGCTCGCGCGTTATCCCAATCTCGTCGTCGTTCGCACGCTGTCCAAGGCCTACGCGCTCGCCGGCATCCGCGTCGGCTACGCGCTCGCGCATCCGGAAATCATCGGCCTCCTCGACCGCGTGCGCGACAGCTATAACGTCAACCGTCTCTCGCAGGTCGCGGCGATCGCCGCTCTCGGCGATGTCGCTTACTATGCGGGCGTCGTCGAAAAAATCAAAGCCACGCGTGATCGCGCCGTCGCGGATTTCGTGTCGCGCCGCGGCTGGTTCACCTATCCCTCGCAGTCGAATTTCATCTTCACCGAGCCGAAAAACGCCCGCGGCGAAAGCGGCCCGGCGGTTTCGAGATCGGCCTACGACTTCCTCTTCGCCCACAAGATCCTCGTGCGCCACTTCCCGAGCCACGCCTTGACCGCGCCTTTTCTCCGCCTCACGGTCGGCACCGAGGGCGAAATGTTCGCCCTCAGCGAATCCCTCGACGCATGGCAAAAAGCTCCAGTTCAAAACGCGTAGCCCGCACGGCGACCGTCACCCGCAAAACCGCGGAGACCGACATCGCTCTCACTCTCGCGATCGACGGCCGCGGCACCGCGAAGATCGACACCGGCGTGGCGTTCTTCGACCACATGCTGACGCTGTTCGCGAAGCACGGCCTCTTCGACCTCACGGTGAAAGCGAAAGGGGATGTCGATGTGGATTATCACCACACCGTCGAGGATGTCGGGCTCGTGCTCGGCCAGGCGTTCAAGGAAGCGCTCGGCGACAAGATCGGCATCAGGCGCTACGGGTTTTTCATTTTGCCGATGGATGAGTCGCTCGCGCGGGTCGTAGTCGATGTCGGCGGCCGGCCGCACTTGGTTTACGAGGCGAATGCGCCGACGATGTTCGTGCGCGATTTCAACATCGTGCTCGTGAAGGAATTTTGCCGCGCCTTCAGCAACGCGCTCGGAGCGAATCTCCACGTGCAGCTCGTCTACGGCGAGGAACCGCACCACGTCGCCGAGGCGATCTTCAAGTGCCTCGCCCGCGCCCTCGACGCCGCGACCCAGATCGAACCCCGCGCGGCGGATCAGCTCCCGAGCACGAAGGGTAAGATCTAGATCACAGGTGGGCGGGCACGTCCCCGTGCCCGCATGCCGCCGCAGGGTCGCGGGCGGCCCACCCTTTGGCCGAATCATGTCCACCATCGCCGTCATCGACACCGGTATCTGCAACCTCCGCAGCGTCACCAAGGCGCTCGAGGCCGTCGGCGCGTCCATTTGCGTCGTGCGCTCGCCGGCGGAAGTCGCCGCGGCCAATGCGAGCGGGCTCGTGCTCCCCGGCGTCGGCGCGCTGCGTGACTGCGTGGCCTCGCTCCGCGCCTCGCAACTCGACGCCACGGTGCGCGAGTGGATCGCCGCCGACCGGCCGTTTCTCGGCGTGTGCCTCGGCATGCAGGCGCTGTTTGAGCACTCGGAGGAGGGTGGTGCCGGTGGCATCGCGGGCCTCGGGATTTTTCCGGGCCGCGTCGTGCGCTTCCGCCGCCCGCCGGAGTTCAAGATCCCGCACATGGGTTGGAACACGATTCGGTTCGTGCAACCCCGCTCGGCGCTCAGCGCTCAACTCGAAACTTCCTCCGAAGCCTTCTACTTCGTCCACAGCTTCCACTGCGTGCCTGCCGATCCCGCGCTCGTGCTCGCGGAGGCCGACTACGGCGGAAATTTCTGCGCCGCGATCGCGCGCGGCCGGGCCTTCGCCACGCAGTTTCACCCTGAGAAAAGCCAGGCGAAGGGCCTCCAGATCTACCGAAACTTCGCCGCCGTCGCCGCGGCGGCGTAGGGGCGGGGCGCATTGGCACGCCGCCGCGGCCGGTGGCTCGCGGCTGCTTTCAGCGCACTGTGACGGTCCGCCCAAACTTTCCTTTGCCAGCGGCGTGGAATTGTTTTCGCTCGACGGAATATGGCCAAGACCGCGTCGCTGAAACTGGACGACAAAGAATACCCGCTGCCCATCATCGAGGGCACCGAGGGTGAAAAAGCAATCGACACGCGCGCCCTGCGCACGGCCACCGGCTACATCGCCTACGATCAGGGCTACGGCAACACCGGCTCCTGCGAGAGCAAGATCACGTTCCTCGACGGCGACAACGGCATCCTCCGCCACCGCGGCTACCCGATCGAGCAGCTCGCCAACCGGAGCGATTTCATCGAGACGGCCTTTCTCGTCATCTACGGCGAATTGCCGACGCCGGCCCAGCGCAAGGAATTTGGTCTGCGGCTGCGCAACAACGCCGCCGTCGAGGTGCAGATGCAGAAAATCCTCGAGGGTTTCCCGACGAACGCCTCGCCGATGGCGATGCTCTCCGCGCTGGTGAGCGCGTTGCCCGCCTACCACGCCGATCTCGCGACGAATAACTTCGAGAAGGACCTGCAGAACTTCGATCTGGCCGCCGCGATCGCGATGTCGAAGATCCGCACGTTTGTGTCGATGATTTACCGCTACCAGAAGGGGCTGCCGTTCATCTTCCCGAAGCAGGAGCTGCCGTTCTGCGACAACTTCCTGCACATGATGTTTTCCGAGCCCTACAAGGATTACGTCGCGGTGCCCGAGGTCGCCAAGGCGCTCAACCTCGTCCTCCTCCTCCACGCCGATCACGAGCAGAACTGCTCCACCTCCACCGTGCGCATGGTCGGCTCAAGCGCCGCGAATCTCTTCGCCTCCATCTCCGCCGGCATCTGCGCGCTCTCCGGCCCGCTGCACGGCGGGGCCAACGTCGCGGTCATGCAGATGCTCCAGTCGATTCACGACGAGGGCGATGACGGCACCCGGTTTATCGCCGCCGCCAAATCCGGCTCGAAGGGCAACCGGCTGATGGGCTTCGGCCACGCGGTCTATAAAAACTTCGATCCGCGCGCGAAGATCATCGGCGAGGCGTGCGACACCGTCCTGAAGAAACTCGGCGTCGAGGATCCGCTGCTCGTCATCGCCAAGAATCTCGAGCAGGCGGCACTGAAGGACGATTATTTCGTCGCGCGGAAACTTTATCCCAACGTCGATTTCTACTCCGGCATCATCATGCGCGCGCTGGGCATCCCGATGAACATGTTCACGACGATGTTCGCGATCGGCCGCGCGCCGGGCTACATCGCCAACTGGCGCGAGGTGGCCTCGAACCCCAAAGGTCGCATCTACCGCCCGCGTCAGATTTACGTCGGCGCGCCGCGCCGCGACTACGTGCCGATCGCGAAGCGGGGGTGAGAGGGCGACGAAGAAGGTCTGTCATTCTGAGCGCAGCGAAGAATCCATTTGGATTCACGCGACGCTTTCTCGGGTGCGGATGTCCTGCTGGATTCTTCGCTCCGTTCAGAATGACAAACGGGAGATTTTTTGACGCACCCTACGGCGTGGCCGGCGGCGGATCCGCCTTCCGTTTCGGATCACGCATGATTTCGTCTTGGGTCAGGCCGGAAAGTTCAGTCAGGCCCTTCATCAATTTCATGAAAACGACCATCATCGCGACCATGCTCGGCAGCGCGATCACGACGAGGCCCATCCAGTGCATCTTGCCCAGCTCGGCGTTGAACTCCGGGGTGCCGGGCGGGCTCCGGAGGATGTAGAGCGCGAGGAGAAAATTAAACGGCGCGGTGGCGAGAAACGTCACCGCGAGCCCGACGCTCGCGCGGCGCAGCACGCCTTCGAAAGCTTCGGTGGTGCCGCGGGCCGCGAGCGCGGCATTCACGCGGTCGACCTCGATGAGGCTTTCATTGTAGATGAGTTCGCGCACCAGCGGGGTCTTGCTGCGCAGCGTGAGGAGCACGGCGGCGCCGATGCCCATCGGCAGCATCGCGTCTTTCACCGCGAACCACATCCCGCCTACTTTTGCCAGCGCGAGCCCGCCCGAGAGCAGCACGCTCACGAATCCGAGGATCGAGAGCGCGTTGGTTTTCTTCCGCGTGATGAGATCGTAGATGCCGTAGCCGACGGGAAAAATGAGCGCGACGATCAGACCCCAGAGCGGCCCGAGCCAGTTCTCCGTGCTGAACTTGGTGAGCACCACCGTCGGAATCGCGATGTTACAGACGAGGTTGATCAGCGGATTCTCGTGTTTTTTGGCCGGGGGCGGGGACATTCCGAAAAATTCAAGCGGGAACCGCGACTCGCAGGAAGGGGAAAATGGCCGCGTTTTCCTGATTCCCTGCATTCACAATTTTCTGCATGGTCCGTCTCCCATGATCCTTCTTGGCGTCAATATCGACCACTGCGCGACGCTGCGGCAGGCGCGCTACCGTGCTGCGGCCGGCGCTGAGGGCGGCGCGGTCGAGCCCGATCCAGTGGAGTTTGCGCGGCGCGCCGAGGCCGCGGGAGCCGACGGCATCACGGTGCATCTGCGTGAGGACCGGCGGCATATTCAGGAGCGCGATGTGTGGCGGCTGCGTGAGAGCGTGCGCACGCGCCTCAACCTCGAGATGGCCTGCACGCCCGCGATGATCGCACTGGCGCTGAAATTGAAGCCGGAGTTCGTCTGCGTCGTGCCCGAAAGTCGGGAGGAGATCACGACCGAGGGCGGCCTCGATGTCGTCGGCAACCGCGAGCGCGTGCGCGCGTGCATCGCCGCGATGAGCGCCGCCGGCATCAAGACCAGCCTCTTCATCGATCCCGACACGCCGCAGATCGACTTGAGTGCAGAACTCGGCGCACCGTTCGTCGAATTGCATACGGGTGCCTATGCGCACGCGTGTTTCACGCCGCGGCGGGCGGATGAATTTGAGCGCCTGCGGCGCGGCGTAATGCGGGCGCGCGAGCGCGGGCTCGCGGTCAATGCCGGCCACGGCATCAACTACGAGAACATCGCCGAGGTCCGCACACTGCCGCATCTCTACGAGCTGAACATCGGCCACAGCATCGTGAGCCGCGCGGTGTTCAGCGGTGTTGACGAAGCGGTGCGTGAGATGAAGGCACGGATGAATTTCTGAGATGATGGCCCACGGAATACACGGAACACACAGAAGACTCGGCTGGAGCGGAGCTGCGCCAACCGCAGTTTTTTCCGTGTATTCCGTGTGTTCCGTGGGCCCAATAAAATGAATATCCATCTTCCTCCCGGCGGCATTCTCATCGGCCTCGGCGCCGACATCATCGAGGTCGAGCGCATCCGCGGCGTGCTGGAGCGCCACGGCGAGCGGTTCCTCGACCGCATCCTCACTGTTGAGGAAAAGGCCTACTGCTCCAGCATGGGCGCACCGCACAAGCACATCGCCGCGCGGTTCGCGGCGAAGGAGGCGGTGTCGAAATGTTTCACGACGGGTATTGGGGCCGAGTTCGGTTGGAAGTCCGCGTCGGTTTACCATGGTGAGCGCCATCAGCCGCTCGTGCGGCTCGACGCGCAGGGCGAGGCCCTTCTCGCCCGCGTCGGGGCCACGCACGTCCTGCTCACGCTCTCGCACACCGAATCCTACGCGATGGCCGTCGCGGCGCTGGTGCGCGCGTAGGCTTTTTTCACCCCGCCGACGCCATGGAAAACGACGATCCCGCCGCGCAGAAAAACTATCCCGTCGCCGCGGCGAAGCTCTCGAAGACGCCCTCGTGGATCATGCTGGGTTTTTTGCTCGGTGCGGCCTTCGTCGTCGCGCTGCCGCCCCTGCGGAAAACGCCGCCCGCCGTGCCCGCGCCGGCCGCCGTGGCCGACGCCGAACCGCCACCCCCGCGTGTTCCGCCGCAGCTCACGACGATCGAGGCGGTGTTTGCCGCCGAAGAGCAGTATGCGCTCTGGACCGACGACCTCACCGAGGTCGCGCTCTGGAGCAGTCGCGACAACACCTTCTCCGACTTCTACGAAGTCCGCCGCATCGGCCCTGCGCGCTACTTCCGCACGATCTCGACGCTGACGCGCCGGATCATCCAGCACGGCAAACCGCGCCCGGAATCGCCGCTGCAATTTACTCAGAGCGAGGAGCAATATCGCGAATGGCTGGAGCACGGTCGGATCGAGCGGCGCACTGAAGAGTTTCGGCCGCAGGCGCGCTCTGGGCCTCGCAGGGACTGGTTTACTATTCCCGCAGTCAAGCCAACGGTGCCACCACCGCCAGAAGCGCCAGTTTTAGATGGGCCGCTTCAGAAAAAATAACCGTGCCCGTATGATCGCCGGAAGCGTCCCCATTCTCAGTTGCGCCCAAGCGCGCGCCCTCGAAAAAAAGCTCTTCGCCGCTGACGAGACGCGCGAGTGGCCGGCGATGCAACGCGCCGGCCGTGCGCTCGCCGCCGCGGTGCTCCGCGACTTCGCGGAGATCGGGGGATTTTCCCCTGACGGTCGCGTGCTCGTCTTGGTGGGCAAGGGCCACAACGGCGGCGATGCGCTGATCGCAGCGCAGGCGATCCTCGGAAGATTTCCGGCGGCGCGGGCCGAAGTGCAGTTTGTTTTTGGCAGCCGGGCCTTGCGCCCACTCGCCGCGCGTGCGTGGCGTGACCTCGTTCACGCTGCCGGCGCGCGCGTGCATGGGAGCGCGGGCGGCCCGCCCGCGCCCCCGTTCGATCTCTGCCTCGATGGGATCTTCGGCTTTCAATTTCGCCCGCCGGTCGAGCCGCGGGTCGCGCAGTTGATCGCCACGGTGAATGCGCTCCCGATCCGTTTTCGTGCGGCGGTGGATTTGCCGAGCGCGGATTTGTTTCGCGCCGACTTCACCTACGCGACGGGCAGCGTGAAGGCCCCCGTCGTTGCTTCGCCGCCTGCCGGCCGCGTGCGCTATCTCGACCTAGGATTTTTCGGCGATGTAGCCGGGGGCGCCGCCCCCGGCCCGGGCTCAACGAGCCCGGCTACAAATCGCGTGCTCACACCAGAGGTGCTCGCACCACTCGCGGCGCTGCGTTCGTCGTCTTCCGACAAACGCAGCTACGGCCACGTGTTCCTCGTCGGCGGTTCGCGCAATTTTCCCGGCGCGATCTTGATGAGTGTGCTCGCGGCGCTGCGCAGCGGGGCGGGTCTCGTCACGGCCTTCGTGCCGGAGTCGCTGGTCGCCGAGTTTGCCGCTCGTGCGCCCGAGGCGATGTGGGTTGGTTGGCCGGAGACGCCGGCGGGAGGACTCGCACTTGAGGGTGAACATTTGGTGCGGGAAAAAATCGCGCGCGCCACGGCACTCGTCATCGGACCGGGTCTCGGACGTGACCCGGAGACACTCGCGCTGGCGAAAAGCATCGTGGCGTTGTCGACCGTGCCGCTCGTGATTGATGCGGATGCGTTGCAACCCGACATCGTGAATGCCGGCAAAGCGCCGCGGGTGCTCACGCCACACGCGGGCGAACTGGCGCGCATTTCGGGTGCAGAGATTCCGAACGCCACCCTCGTGCTCAAAGGCCCGGTGACGCGGATCGGTGGTAGCGCGGTGCTTCAGCCCGCGCTCAACGCTTCGAAGCGCGGGCT
>JANXSC010000455.1 GCA_025352845.1 Opitutaceae bacterium | reverse complement strand
TGGATGGACACGCATTTACCAGCGGCCTGACGGTGGCGCCGGGACCACATAAGCTCACCGCCGATCTCCCGAATGCGGAACCTTTCGAGCAGCGCGTGTGGGTGTGGTTTGGAAACAAAGACCTGGGAACAATCCCGCTCGCATCCAGCAAGGGTTCGTTGCTTGTCGCCGTGAATCCCTCCCCAGCCGGTGTGACCGTGCGCCGAGGCATCGAGTCGGTGAGCACTGGTCCTGCCCCCTTGACCGTCGAGAAACTCGTCCCCGGCAACTACGAGTTGGAGATCAAACGCGGCGAATACAAGGAGACCCATTCCGTCAAAGTGGTCGGCCGGCAGCGCACCGAGAAAAAAATCGACCTCAACTTGGGCAGCGTGAGTTTGTCCGCCGATCTGGCGGACGCGGAGTTCCAATTGTCCGGCAACGGGCAGGTTTGGAACGGCAAATTGCCCGCCCGGCTCGAGGATGTCCCGGTCGGCGACTATCGCTTGAGTGCCCAGCGAAAGGGATGGGAGCTGAATGCGGACGTTGCCGTAGCTCGCGGCGCCACGGCGACGAACCGCACTGAATTTCCCTACGGCTCGATCGAAGTGACGAGCGAGCCGGCCGGCCTCGCCGTCTCGATGAATGGCACCGAAGTCGGCAAGACGCCCCTGCTGCTCAAAGAAATTAAGCCAGCGCAATATACGATGACCGCCACGGACGGATCCAATGATCTGACTGCGAACATCAACGTCGCACCGAAAGAGGCGGCCAAACACCCGTTTGTCTTCCGCTACGGCGGGGTGCAACTGAACAGCACGCCGATGGGCGCGACCGTGCTTCGCAAAGGAAAGGAGATGGGCAAGACGCCCCTGACGCTCGAGCGAATCATCGCAGGCGAAATCGAGGTCGAGCTGCGACTCCAGGGCTACGAGCCCGCCCGGCATTCGATCCGCGTGGTGGAAGGCGAGACTACGAAGTCCGCGGCCAAACTCTTCAGCGCCCAGTATGTTCAAGCGATGAAGCGTGCGCGTGAAGCGCTCGATGCGGCGCAGTTTTCTGAATCCCAGAGACTCCTCGCCGCCGCGCTGGAATCCGAACCCGGCGACACCGCGGCGTTAAAGCTGCGCGATGAAGTTGCGCAGGCGACGGAGCGAGCGGCGGAGGCCTTGCGGGTCGAGCGAGCCAATGCGCGGACGCGGGAGCTTGCCGCTTTGACGTGGTTGGATTTCCAGAAGGTAATCAACGACTGCACAGAGACCAAACAGGTTCAATATTCCGTCGAGGTGGCGGACGGCTACAATCAAGAGTATGTTGATAATAACGGGAAAAAAAGGACGAGATTCGTCCAGACCGGTAAACATACGGAAATGCGAACGAAGACGGAGGCCACGTTCAACGATGGGATCTTCTTCGAGAAATACCGGGGCAGAACGTTTGGCTTCAACTGCCCCGACAAATGGAACGTGGTGAAGATTGATAAGGATGGAAGCATCACCCTGAAAGCGGGTGGCGCGGGCTCCGACGAAATAAAAGTGACCGTTCCTGTGGCCAACCGTGGCGCGTTGAGTTCGGTGCAGAAAGGCCAGAAGGTGACCGTCAAGGGGGTGCTCACAAGATTCGAGAAGGGAGGACTATTCGTCCCCAGAAGTCTCTATCTGGAAAGCGCAGAGATTCTAGACGCCGGCGGCTAACCAATTGGCTGAGGTTCTCCGCCGGGCCGGCAATTCTCTCTGGCGCGCCAAATCTACCGAGTGGAACAGCAGACGGCGTGTCGGCGCCGAAACCGGCGACCTCTCAAGCCAGCCCGCGCGACCGGCCGTCGTTCTATGGCGCGGCGGTGTTCGATATTTCCAAGCTCGACCAGACGCCAGTCCCACGATTCCAAGCGCGTCCTCAATACCCGTTTGAAATGCGCCGCGACGGCGTCGTCGGCGAAGTGATCGTGGATTTTCTCGTAGACACCGATGGCAACCTCCAAAACGCCTACGCCGGAAGGTCCTCGCGCAGCGAGTTTGATGCCGCCGCCGTGGGGGCCGTGAGCAAGTGGAAATTCTGGGTCGGGCGCAAAGGCGGACGCGACGTGGTTACGCACATGCAGGTGCCCATTGTCTTCTCCTTAAACCAAGAGTAGCCGCCGAAGTTGAATAGACCGACGGAGATCACACAAAAACGCCGCCGCGGTCCGATGGACGGAGTCGCGGCGGCGCGAAGAGACGGGACCTGATTCCGGTTCAACTCCACCGCAGATCGGTGCGGGAGAGCGGGAACTGGCGGACGCGCTTGCCCGTGGCGGCGAAGATCGCGTTGCAGATGGCGGGCGCGACCGGGGGCAGTGCGGGCTCGCCGAGGCCGGTGGTCGGGTAGTTGGTCTTCAGGAAGTGCGTCTCGATCTTCGACGGTGCATCCGTGATCCGAATCAGCGGGTAGTCGTTGAAGTTGCTCTGCACGGTGCGGCCGCGCTCGATGTTCAGCTCCTGCATCATCAGCACGCCGAGACCGTCGATAACCGAGCCTTCGACCTGGTTTTCGGCGCCGCTGAGGTTGACGACCTGCGCGCCGATGTCGGCACCGGTCACGAAGCGATCGACCTTGAGCTGGCCGTCCTTCGACACCGTGACTTCCGCCACTTGCGCGAAGTAACCGCGGTGGCTGAAGTGAAACGCGATGCCGGCCCCGGAGCCTTTGGCGAACTTCTTTTTGCCCCAGCCGGCTTTCTCGGCGGCGAACTTGAGCACGTTTCTCATGCGGGCGACGCTGTAGCCGCCGCCTTGTTTACCCTTCGCGCCAGCCGCGCCGCCGGCGGGCATTTCGTCCTTGTCGCCCAGTAACTCGAGCCGCAGCTCCAACGGATCGCGACCGCCGGCGTGGGCGAGTTCGTCGATAAACGAATGGATGACCCAAGCGAACACGCAACTGCCCGGCGCGCGCCACGGGCCCATCGGCCAGCCGGTCTCGAACATCGTCTGGTCGGCCTGGTAGTTAGCGATCCAACGGCCGGGAAATTCGTCGGCGCTGAGCGAGCCGCCGCTGCCGGGATTGCCGCCCTCGCCAAAGGTGAAGAAGTGGTTTTTCCACGCGACGACCTTGCCCTGCGCATCCACACCACCCTTGAGGAAGTGGAGCCCGCCGGGACGATATTGGTCGTGCTTGAGATCGTCTTCGCGCGACCACGTGAGCTTCACGGGTGCGTTGACCTTCTGCGCGATCGCGGCCGCTTCGATGAGGTAGTCGGCGCCGATGCGCCGGCCGAAGCCGCCGCCCGCGCGGTTGATGTGCAGTTTGATTTTATCAGCCGGCACGCCGAGGACCTTCGTCACCAGCCCGACGCCGATCGAGGGGATCTGCGTGGGTGACCAGATTTCCATCACGCCGTCATTCCAGTGCGCGGTGGTGTTCTGTGGTTCGAGGTTCGCGTGCGAGATGAACGGATAAACGTATTCCGCCGTCACCGTCTTCGCGGCGCTCGCGAGCGCCGCATCGGGATCGCCGTCCTTGCGGAGGGTTTTCGCGCCGGGCTGCGCGGCCTTGGCCTTCGCCTCGGCAACAAACGTCTCCCAGCTCTCGCTGGCGACCTTGCCCTCGTCCCACACGATCTTGAGTTGCTTGCGCGCGCTAAACGCCGCCCACGTGGAGTCGGCGATGATGGCGACGCCGGGGACGAGTTCCTTCACCTTGCCGTTGCCTTCGATGACGAAGGCATCTTTTACGCCGGGCAGCGTCTTGATCTGATCGAGGTTGGCGCTGGCGACTTTGCCGCCGAAGGCCGGGCACTTTTCGTAAACGGCGTAGAGCATGCCGGGGAGTTTTACGTCGATGCCGAAGAGCGGCTGACCGGTGACGATTTTCTTGCTGTCGAACTGCGCGACGCGCGTGCCGAGGAGCTTGTAGTCCTTCGGGTCTTTCAGCTGCACCGCTTCCTTCGCGGGCACGGGGAGCGTCGCGGCCTTGGCGGCGAGCTGGCCGTAGCCGAGCGATTTGCCTGAGGAGTGAACGACCGTGGCTTTCTCGGCGCGACATTCGCTAGCGGGCACGCCCCACGTTTGCGCGGCGGCTTCGACTAGCATCGTGCGCGCCGTGGCGCCGAGGAGGTGG
>JANXSC010000448.1 GCA_025352845.1 Opitutaceae bacterium | reverse complement strand
GCGGGGTGAGGGCACCCCGCCTACAACAGAAAGCTCGGCCGTCATGCGGATCGCGGATGTCATGCTGCTCAGTTCTTGGTCACGGTTTCGTCGAGGCTCAGAATCATGCTCGCGACGCTGGTCGCAGCGGCAAGTTCGGTGGTATTAAGCGAAGCATCGGCAACAGTGGCACCCACCTTCAGGAGCTTTCCGGCATCGTCTGGATTTGCGGCGAACTCGCCGCGCATCCGCACGAGCGCAGTGGTGAGCACGCGCGTCTCGGCAGCCGTGGCGCGGCGGCCAGTGGCGCAGCGAAACGCGAAAGCCACGCGCGCGGCGTCATCGCCCGGTTCGTGCAACATCCGCGCGCCGAGCTGGCGCGCGGCCTCGACGTTGCCGGGTTCGTTCCAGAGTGTGAGCGCCTGCAGCGGTGTGTTGGTGCGCGAGCGGCGCACGGTGCAGAACTCGCGGTCGGGCGCGTCGAACGACGTCATCGCCGGATGCGTGATCGTGCGTTTCCAAAACGTGTAGAGGCTGCGCCGATGGAGATCGCCGCCGGTGCTGAGCAGCCACTTCGTGCCGGGATATTCGGCGCCGACGACGATGCCTTCGTAGAGTTTTTCCGGCTGGTAGGGAAACACACTCGGCCCACCGATGCGTTCGTCGAGCAGGCCCGCCACCGCGAGCGCCTGATCGCGAATTAGTTCGGCGGGGAGGCGCACGCGCGGGCCGCGGGCGAGCAGCCGATTTTCGGGATCGCGCGCAAGAAGCGCGGGCGTGACGGCGCTGCTCTGGCGATAGGTCGCGGACAGCACGAGTGATTTGAAGAGCGCTTTCACGTTCCAACCGCCGTCGACGAATTCACGCGCGAGCCAGTCGAGCAGTTCGGGATGGCTCGGCCATTCGCTCTGCGAGCCGAAATCCTCAAGCGTCTTCACGATTCCGGTGCCGAAGAGCTGCGCCCAAAAACGGTTCACGATCACGCGCGCGGTGAGCGGGTGCTGCGACTGCGTGAGCCAGCGCGCGAGCCCGAGCCGGTTGCGCGGTGCGCCCAGCGGCCACGGTGCGAGCAGCGTCTCCGGTGCGCCCGGCTCCACCGGATCGCTCGGCGCATCGTAGCGTCCGCGCGACAGCACAAACGCCGCGCGCGGTTGCGCCAGCTCCTGCATCACCATCGCGGTGGGCAGGCTGCGCCGAAGCGCGAGGTGCGTTTCCCAAATTTCGTTTCGCCGGGTAAATTGTTCGCGGCTCGCGCCTGAATCGGCGAGCAGTAGTTCACGCAAAGCGTCGCCCTGCTCTGGCAACTCTGCGGTCGCGAAAATTTCCGTGCGCACCATCGCCGTGCCGATCGCGCTCGGAAAACCGCGCAGCTCGCGCAATTCGCCGCTCCAGCGCGCGCTGTCTTTCGCGTTGTCGGCCCCGACGAGAAACTCGCGCTTCGGCGGTTCCGCCTGCAACCCGTCGTAGAGCACGCGCGTCGCGACTTCGGTGCCGTCGATGAAAAGGCGGAGGGCGGCCGCAGTCTTGCCGCCCGCATAGCTGACCGCGACGTGCCGCCACGCGCCGGGGCGGATCGCAGCGCCCTCCGTGCGCAGCACGATCGCGTAAACCGGATAGCGCGAACTCAGCCGCACCTCCACCTCGCCGTCGATCAGCCGCACTTCGCTGCCCTTGCCATACTGCGCATCGGCCGACGAGCCCTTGTAGTCGAACGCCGAGAGCAGCGCGACATCGCGCGGATTGTCGGCGTCGGGCCGCAGCCAGAACGCGAGCGTCACGCCCTGTTTCCCGCTGAAATCGAGTTTCGCGGCGGGAACGGTCGGCGTCACGTGATCCGCCGGCGGGGTTTCGTGATTGAGCAGCGCCACACCCTTGGCTGCGGCGTCGGCGGCGTCGCGCGTGGCGCATGCCTGCGCGATGAGCGTCTCGGCGCGGGCGGACATCTCGGTCGTCATTCGCCACGCGGCGCGCGGCGCGCGGAGCTTCGCCTCAAGCGCGGCAAGTTCGCGCTCCTGCGTCGCGAGCGCTGCCTGCTGTTCGCGCGTCGGCGCGGGAATCATCGGCACCGCGTTGGCCACGCGGCCGTCTTCGCCATGTTCGGGGACGTTGTTGAAAAACGCGAACAACCGGTAGTAGTCGCGCTGCGTGACGGGGTCGAACTTGTGGTCGTGGCAGCGCGCGCACTCCATCGTGAGCCCGAGCCACACGGTGCTCAACGTGCGCACGCGGTCGGCGACATACTCGACGCGATATTCCTCCTCAATGATGCCGCCCTCGCTGTTGATGACGTGATTGCGGCCGAAGCCCGTGGCGATCCGCTGCTCGAGCGTCGGCTTCGGCAGTAAATCGCCCGCGAGTTGCTCCGTGATGAAGCGGTCGTAGGGCAGATTCGCGTTGAACGCCTCGATTACCCAGTCGCGCCAGCGCCACATCGTGCGCGTCGAGTCGTTGTTGAAGCCGTGCGTGTCCGCGTAGCGCGCCGCATCGAGCCAGTCGATCGCGAGCCGCTCGCCGAAGTGCGGCGAGGCCAACAATCGATCCGCGGCGGCGATGTAGGCGCGCTCGCCGCGCTTCGCGACCTCGGCGGCAAACGCGTCGAACTCCGCCGGCGTCGGCGGCAGACCAACCAGATCGAAACTCGCGCGCCGCAGCCATGCCTCGGGCGTAGCCTCCGCCGAGGGCGCGAGGCCCTCGCTTTCGAGCCGGGAGAGGATGAACCGATCGATCGGGCCGCGCGTCCAGCGCGCGTTGCGCACCACCGGCAGCGTCGGCCGGCGCGCCGGCTCGAAGGCCCAGTGCTTCTGGTAGTTCGCGCCCTCGGCAATCCATTGCCGGAGCAGCGCAGCTTGCGCGGGTGTGACCGCCTTGTGCGATTCGGCGGGCGGCATGTGCTCGCTGGCGTCCGTCGACGCAATGCGGCGCACCATTTCGCTCTCGTCAGGTTTGCCGGGAAGGATGGCGGCGATGCCGTCGCGCGCGAGCGTGGCGCTCCCGCGCTCGTCGAGCCGGAGCTTGGCCTCGCGCTTGGACGCGTCCTGCCCGTGGCACTGAAAACAGTTTTCCGACAGGATCGGGCGGATATCGCGATTGAACTCCAGCGGCACCGCGACCGCGGAGGCGGCGGACACAACGAAGAGCGAGACGAGTAGCCGAGGCATGGCGGGAAGGGCGCGGGAAAAGGGAAAAAGAAGAGAATCGAGCCCCGGAGTTTTGCGATCACGAGGCCGCGTGCAATCGCGCTCTTCGTCGAAAGGACGCGTTTTCAGGCCGGCTTGTCGAATCCCGTGGCAGAAGCGCCGCCACTCGACTCCCCCGACGGCCGGTAATTATTCTTCGCCGTCCCGCGAGGTAAGGCTGGACCGCACACGCGGCACGCCCGTAGAAAATAGGAGCCGGCTGCCTTCACACGGCCAGTTCCCGCAAAACCTCACCCTTTCCCGCACGTCTTACCCACCCTTCACTCTCCCACGAACCCGACATGAGCGATCAATCCTCCTCCTCTTCCAACGGCAACCGCTGCGACTACACCGCGGCCTTTCTCCTGCTCCGACTTTTCCTCGGTCTGCGCACCCTGCTCGCTGGCTTGGAGAAATTTGAGGCGAACAAAAGCTTCTCGTTCTCCAACTACACCGAGAACATGAACCGCATCGCCACCGGCATCAGCAATTACTCCCTGATTCCGCCCTGGGCCTCCCAAGGTTTCGCTCTCTCGCTCGGATTTCTCCTCGTCGGATTCGGCGCGGCGATTCTCCTCGGCATCAAGACCCGCGCGGCGCTCTTCCTCGGCGGTCTCGTCTACGTTGGCCTGGCCTTCGGCCTGATGGCCGTGCAGGAGGGCGACGGTGTCGCCTGGATCGGCATGCAGGTGCTGATGTTTGCCGTGGCGCTCACGCTCGTGCGTCACAACCGCCTCGCGCTGGTTGCAGACAAGCAAGATTGAACCAACCTACGAATAATCTGGAACTCAGGATACCAAGAAACCCGGTCCACCCGGTCCTGATTTCCTGCGTTCCAGATTCAGATTAATTCGATCGCCCTCGCCACGACCACCCGAGATTATGTCCGACCCAATTTCTTCTCCCCTCTCCCGCCGCGATTTCTTGAGCACGAGCGCGAAGCTCGGCGCCGTCATCGCCTCGGCTCCCTACATTTCGCGCGCCGCGGAAGTCGGTGCCGCGCGGAATGGTGACACCGTCAACATCGCGATCATCGGCTGCGGTGTCGAAGGCACGATTCTCTACAACGCCGCGAAAAACATTCCCGACATCCGGTTCGTCGCCGTCTGCGACATCTGGCCCTACAACCTCACGAGCACCGAGCGCCGCCTGAAGGCGTTCAAGCAGGACGTGAAGCCCTTCGAGGATTACCGCGAGATGCTCGCAACCGTGAAGGAACTCGACGCGGTCGTCATCGCCACGCCGGACTTCATGCACGCGGAGCACACCAATGCCGCGCTCAAGGCCGGCAAGCACGTGTATTGCGAGAAGCTCATGTCCAACACGGTCGCGGGCGCCCGCTCGATGGTGCAGACCGCGCGTGAAACGAAGAAGCTCCTCCAAATCGGCCATCAGCGGCGGAGCAACCCGCGCTACCTCCACGCCCGCGACAAGATCGTCCGCGATGCCCGCATGCTCGGCCGCATCACCAACATCTCGGGCCAGTGGCACCGCGCCGTAACCGATGACTTCGGTGTGCCGAAGAACCAGCAGATGTCCGCCGAGAAGCTCGCGAAATACGGCTACGCCAACATGCACGAGTATCGGAATTGGCGCTGGTTCAAAAAATATGCTGGCGGCGTCGTCTCCGACCTCGGGGCGCACCAGATCGACGTTTACAATTGGATGCTCGGCGCCAACCCCCGCATGTGCATCGCGAGCGGCGGCGTGGATTACTACAAGACCCACGAGTGGTATGACAACGCGATCGGCATTTACGAGTATCCGACGAAGGACGGCATCGTCCGCGCCACCTACGAAGTGCTCACCACCACGAGCGCCGGCGGTGGCTACCACGAATATTTCATGGGCGACGAAGGCGCCTTGAAGATGTCCGAGAACCCCAAGTTCACGAAACTCTACCGCGAGGCGCGCGCGCCGGAGTGGGATCAGTTCGTGACGCAGAAGCTCATCTCGCGCCCCGACTCTGGCGAAGGTGCCACCGCCGGCCTCAAGCCGTGGGACAAGCCGCGCCAGCGCCTCGCGATACCCTCGAAGGTTCCCGTCGGTGCCAGCGCTGGCGGCCCGGCCAAGGTCGACGTCCGCGAGACCGCGCAACTCTCCGCGTGGGACATCCCGGTCACCCTCGATAAAGCGATCCACCAGCCGCACCTTGAGAACTTCTTCGATGCGATGCGCAAGGGTGCCTCGCTCAATTGCCCCGGCGAGGATGCCTTCGCTACGACCGTGACCGTCCTCAAGGTCAATGAAGCCATCGCCGCCCAGAAGATGCTCACCTTCGCGCCAACCGACTTCGTGGCGTGAGCCAAGGTAACCGCGCACAACGCAACCAAACGATTCCGCACGAGTCTTTGAATATCGCACCGAGTCTCGCCGTCCCAACCGCGCCTTGTTCCGATTTCAGATTAGTGTTCATTAGTGTCCCTTAGGGAAGCGCTGATTAATTCGATGCAGTTGGAAACCGAAAAAATCAAAGCCTCTTACGGGCAGATATTCAGCTGCACACAGCCGGTTTGCCGCGAAAATTAGTCACTGCGCGATTAGCAAAATCTTCGTCGATAATTAATCAGCGCTTCCCTAACACTCCGCCCGGTTTACGAGGCGGTGAAAGAAACAAAATGAAAAACACAACAAAATCATGTCCGTCCTTGCGCTCTGCGTCTCCGCTACGGCGGCCAGCGCGCTCGACGTTCAAAACTACTGGATCGTTCCTACAGGCACGATAGTTAACATGAAAAGTTCCGTTGGCGGTGGCGCTGAGCAGGACACGACGCACGCGTTCTGGCAGGGCTACAAGTGGGGCAAATACATCTACGTGCAGGGCGGCGACCAAATGCAGGACGGCGACCTCCACGAAATGTCCGGCACCGACCTCATGTATACCGGAACCTTCCGCGGCAACTCGCAGGGTGCCGCCAATTCGGCGCACTTCCATACGCCGATCCTGTGGATGCGCCAGACCATGAATGTGGGCGACTATGTCGAGACGGCCTACAGTTCCATCGAACTCAGCCCGGCCAACCGTAAATACACCACAGGCCTTTTCACGAGGACAGCCCGGCTGGAGATCGTGGCCTATTACGCGACCGGCTTCACCATGACGGTACGCCCAGGCGCGTGCTTCGACGTCGTTATCTACTTCAAGTTCTGGTCGAACAAAAACGACGCGAACTCCCTTGAAGAATATTGGTGCCAGCGGAACGTGGGAACGATCAAGGTGATCGAGGTGAACGGCAACAAGAAGTCATACATCTCCAGCGTGGGCAGCGGCTACGCACCAGAGTTGCAGAACCCGTTCTACTCCCCGTTCTCGGCTCCGGTCGCCTTCGGCGGATACTACAACACAGTGGTGGTTAACGGAACGTTCGAGGCATATCACGCAGTCAACGGGCAGAACTTGCTTGGCCTTAACGCTGCATACACGGGCTGGAGCGGTTCTTCGGGCGACTGCGTTGTCACGTCAGATGGTAGCAAGCCGCCGGCGCAGTATCTTGGCCTCGACGAGTCTGGCCAGTGGAAGCTCTGTCTCCGCGGGCAGTCTGGCGGCGGAGACTCGACCGCGGACGCGGCGGTGACCTACGACTGGATTCCAGTGAAGCCGGGTGCCTCGTATCGGCTGAGCGGCTGGATCTATCGTGAATCCAGTTCCGATGGCGCTTACTTTGATTTCAACGACGGCAATGGAGCGACCTCATCGGGCAGCGCGACCACCTTCACCGACCAGCACGCCGGGTCCAACGTCGTGAACCAATGGGAGAAGGTATCCACCGATATCACGATACCCTCGTGGGTCAACGCGGTGAAGATCCGTTGCGTCCGCGAGGGTGCTAACGCTGCCAACGCATACTTCGACGACGTGAGGCTCTCCCTGATCCCGTCAAACAACTGACGCCGACGACGGTGATTTCCTCACACGAGCACCTGCCGGACGGCGGGTGCTTTTTTATTCAACAGCCTTTGCGAGCAGCTTTACCTCTAGGTTGCGGACGCTGAAGGCGATTAGCCGGCTGTCGGCGTCTCTCGGTTGGCGGGCTGCGACATCCGTCTCGAAGATCCAGACGGTGTCTCCGGGGGGAAAAACGACATCGCGCAGATTGACCTCTGAGGACTGGCCTTGTCCGAGCCGGCTCGTCCAGACCACCCTTGAGGGCGTGCGCACGACGACCTGCCGAGGGCTGACTGTGCGCAGTCCAAACTCGACGTTCGCTCTCATGGCGAACGGGTGCGGGTTCCTGAACGTGAGGCTCGCGGAGCCCTTGCTCCAGTTCCATCGTTCGAAAGTGGAGCGCTCGGGACCGTGCCAGTTGTCGTCGAAACTGATCTCGAACGTCCGCCCCCTCTCTTCCTCCAAACGCAGCTGGCTAGGTCCCTTCACTTGGTAGCTCTCCCCCGCGGGAGGCTTGAGCATCTCTGGGGTCGCAATGATCGAGAGATTGCCAAGCAAAAAAACCAAGAACCACGCCCTGCCCCTAGGCACGAGGACATTGAACGCGAGCGTCATCGGCAGAAGCACTCGCGCTGAGGCGCTGGGATAGGCCTCCCACACAGCCTCGCCGAGCAGCATCATGAGCGCGCAATACGTCGCACCTATGCGCCACCAGACCTCTTTCCATCGAGGTCGCAGCGCGAAGAACAGGAATTGGACCGTGAGCGCGCATATAAGCGCAGCGTTGCCTTGGACGTAGCTCGGGAAGCCATGCCCCCGGATATCGGCTAGCAACTCCCGCCACTTGCCTATGTATCCTGCCGACGGAATCGCGAAGTTCGGGCTTTCGAACGCGTCGGTGGTCCCCACCCACTGCCGCACGATAGCGATCCACAGTGCAACCGGGAGAACGACGACGAAGAGACGGAGAGCAGTCGCTGGCCCAACCCCGTTGCGCTCCGTCGGCGCAAGTGCGCTGCCTGCTAGCACGTTCGTTTCCTTCCCGAGGCCGCTTACCCCCAGAAGCAGAGAGGCCCACCAGATGGAGCCGCGCTCGACCAGATAGACGCCTGCGGCGATGAGCAAGAGGCTAGGGCCGTCGAGCAAGGCAGCCCGCACACTGAAGCAAAGCCCGAACGAGAACATGATCGCGAACCACCGTAGAAAATTGCTCCAGCCTGTCGCCGGAAACCACCGCAGTAGTAGGATAGCGAGGATGAACCAGCAGGCGACGTTTTGCAGCGCATAAATCTGCAGGGCGACGGGCGGATTTCCGAACGACAATCCGTAGGCCGTCCAACTGAAGAGCATGCGCCTTGCCCGATAGGGCACATTGTCGATCGCAGTCCGCAGGACAGGATCGCTTAGCTGCGGATGCATGGCCAACTGCGCGTAATATGCGCCGTCATATCCGATCGAATCCGGGATATCGAAGCGGTTGATCGCCCGAAGTTCTGGGATGAACCGGGCGTTATCTTTCGCGCCGAACATCACCAGATAGGTGAATCCCTTTCCTGGAATATGGAATTGGTAGACGAAGAATCCGAAAAGGAGGCAGGCAAAGACGTAAGCGCCGCAGATCTCGAGGCGTCCCCCCAAGGTGGAAAGCAACGCGGACGCTCGGACTGCGTTCGCGGCGGTCCTCCCAGGCATCGCCGAGTCCGCGTTAGCTTTGGATCGTGAGGGAGGTCGGGCCATTCGATGTGAAAAATATCGCCGGGGGTGCGTCTGAAGCAAACGTGCAGACCCGCGAGTTGTCCGCCAGCTGTAACCGTTTCTTATTTCACCACCGAATCCCCACCTCGTGCAGGCGCGCGGTGATCGCGCCCCAGAAGCGGGCGTGGCGGGCGTGGCGGTTGATGGTGAGGGCGTCGTCCTGCCGCTCACCGTGGAAACGCGTGCGGATGCGGCGCATCTCGTCGGCTCCCGTGGTGTGGATCGCGTGCGAAGTCTTTTGCTCCGCGTGGACGCGAAACGCCCCGAGGAAATACGGCACGCGGACCATGCGGCAGCCGGCCTGTTGAAACCGCGCGAGCAAATCCCAGTCGAGTGCGAATTGGAAACTCGGGTCGATGCCGCCCGCGCGGTCCCAGGCGCGCTTGCGCCAGAAGAGGGTTTCCTGCGGCACGTAGTCGATCCATTCGAGCGTGGCGGGGTTGTGGCGCGGCATGATCCAACGGCCCACGTCGCGGTCGTCGTCGTCGATGATGATGCGGTGGCCGTAGAGCACATCGACCTCGGGATGCGTGGCGAAATACTCGGCGACGAAACGCAGCGCGCCGGGCGCGAGCAGATCGTCGGAGTTGAGCCACGCCATGATGGTGTCGGGGCCGAGCGTGGCGGACGGCCGCATCCCGGTGGT
>JANXSC010000444.1 GCA_025352845.1 Opitutaceae bacterium | reverse complement strand
CCCACGGAACACACGGAAGACACGGAAACAAACCGGGCTTCAGATTTTTCCGTGTCTTCCGTGTGTTCCGTGGGCCACCTGGTTTGATTGATCATGAAACTCTTCATCGCAGGTCACAACGGCATGGTCGGTGGCGCGCTCGTGCGCCGCTTTCAGCGTGAGCCGGGCGTCACGCTCCTGCTCCGCACGCGCAAGGAACTCGACCTCGGCAACCAGGCCGCGGTCGATGCGTTCTACGCCGCGGAGAAACCTGACCTTGCGATCATCGCCGCGGCGAAGGTCGGCGGCATTCACGCCAACCACACCTATCCCGCCGAGTTCCTCTTCGACAACCTCGCGATCGCCGCGAACACGATTCACGCCGCGCACCGCCACGGCGTGAAGCGCCTGCTCTTCCTCGGCAGCTCGTGCATCTACCCCAAGCACGCGCCGCAGCCGATGCCCGAAGACTGCCTGCTCACCGGCCCGCTGGAGCCGACCAACGAAGCCTACGCCATCGCCAAGATCGCCGGCCTCAAGCTTGCGCAAGCCTACCGCAAACAATACGGCGTGATGTTCCATTCGGCGATGCCGACGAATCTCTACGGCCCCGGCGACAACTACCACCCAACCAACTCGCACGTGCTGCCCGCGCTCATCCGCCGCTTCGACGAGGCGCGCGAAAAAAATCTCCCCGAGGTCGCCGCGTGGGGCACCGGCACGCCGAAGCGCGAATTCCTCCACGTCGACGATCTCGCCGACGCGTGCGCCTTCCTCCTCCTCCTCGAAAATCCGCCCGACTGGATCAACGTCGGCACCGGCACCGACGTGACAATTCGCGAGCTCACCGAAACCGTCGCCGCCGCCGTCGGCTACAAGGGTCGCATCGCGTGGGACGCGACGAAGCCCGACGGCACGCCGAGAAAATTGATGGACGTCTCCCGCCTCACCGCCCTCGGCTGGCGCGCGAAGGTCGCGCTGCGTGAGGGCGTGGGAAAAACCGTCGCCAGCTATCGCGCCGAAAAAGCCGCGGGCACGCTGCGGAGTTGAGGCTGGCACCGCGTGGCGCGTGCCTTGGGCGATCGCAGTCAGCTCAAACCGCGGTGGAGTAGGCCAGCCCGAGTTCTTTCGCCACCGCAGCCAGGGCGCAATCGCGGGTCCAGAGCGAGAGTCGGTCGATCCGGGCAGCGGCGAGGAGCTGAATGTCCCCCCACGACAGACTCCGGCCGAAAAGCCGGTGCTGTTCGATCAAATGCAGTCCTTCGCCCAAATCGATCTCGTCGCCGCGCGGAAGTTTCTGGAGGTGGTGGAGGATTTCCTCGCGGCGTGACAACCGGCTGGCTGCGAGTTCGCCGATGACCACCGGATGCGTCCACCACCTGCCCGGCGTGCAGGAGGGCCTGAAGCGGCGGGCTGGCGCGGTGCAAGTGGCCAATCCACACCGAGGTGTCGGCCAGCACCCTCATGTCCGGGCCGCGACCTTGCGCCGCGGGGCGGCGGCGGCCTTGCGATCGGTTCCACCGAGGGCGGCGAGCCGCGCGGCCGCCTCGCGCTGGATCAGGGCCCGCAGGCCCTCGTGCAGCAGCGCGGTTTTTTCCTTCAGGCCGGCATAGTCGGCGGCCTCGGCGAGAAGAGCCTCATCCAGATTAAGGGTCGTTCTCATGCAGACGACGCTGCACGGACGGTCTGCACGATCAAGCGTGGTGGCGATCGTTTCCTTGGCGAGGATCTCGCCCGAGGCCGCAAGGACGCACACATGGTGGCGGCGATCCCCTAGGTCCAGTCCGATGGGCAGCTTTTCACCAGCAGGTATTTTTGTATTCATAAGGCGGGGGGACGATACCCGGCCCGCGCTCGCGGGCCAGACCTTCGCGCCTTCTCATTCCTACGGGTTCGGCCCTTCTTTAACTGTGTGCCGTGTAGTAGTCACCTTTAGGTGCTGCGCCAAAGAGCGGCATTGATGCTTGCATCTTTTCTTTCGGAAAATTCGCCACCGACATTTGGTGACTAGCGGCATCAGTCCAATCTTCGATGACCACGAAACTAGCGTTGGACGTAGTGCTCCGAAGAACCTTGAATGATAGACACCCTTTCGATGCCAAAATATAAGGCGCGAGCGATTTGAGAAAGGCGAATAATTCGTCCTCCTTCCCTTCAGCTGATTGGAACTGGTTAATACGTGTGATCATGTTTTTTTGCCGAACAGTGTTATTCGTCGGAACCGAGTGCGGCTTTTATCGGGACGAAAAATGCACGGCACGCGGGCTGCAGGTGACTGCCCTGAGCAATCGGATGTTCTCCGGTGCGGCTTTTTGCGGGTGAGTTCACGGCGGCGAAAGATTCGACGGGTCGGCGGTGTCTCACAACGTGAATTTCTCCAACGGGCAGCGGCCGAGCGCATCTCAGTTTTCTGACATGGGCGTCCCGCCCGTGGATTTGCAGAAAACTGAGATACGCCCGCGGCGGTCATTTTCGTTTTCCGAGTGGAAGGAAGCGCTCGAGCGGATGGGCGAAGGCGGGGAGGCGAGGGAGACTCATGGGAAAAAGAAATGCGGCCGCAAAAATCCCCGGACCAGCGCCGCGCGCAACGCGCGACCTACGGCACGACGTAGATTTCCAGTAGCGCGGTGCTGGTCGCGAGGCGCTCCAGTCGTCGTTGGTCGAATGGATTCCCGTGGCGCGATGAAACGTGAGCTGCGGATCGGCGAGCGCGTCGGGCCATCTTGCCAACCGCGGTGTTGGTTGCTCGTGTGTCCGGACGTGCCCCGCTTCCTGCCCAACCTTCCGCCGCCGCCCCGCTGGGCCTTCACGCTCGTCGCGCTCGGCGTGTTGGCGTTCCTGTTGAGCGTTTACGTGCGCGTTTGGACGCCGGAGCACGGCATCACGAAATTCCTCCGCGTCGGCCAAGAGTTCGAGGATCGCGGGACGGCGGTGTTTCGCGCGACGCCGAAGTTCATCGATCCGTTTCCGGCGCACCGCTGGGGATTCGACGGCCAGCTCTACGCGGAGATGGCGCTCGATCCGCTGCTGCGCAATCCGCACCTGCACGTGGCGCTCGACGATCCGCCGTATCGCGGTCAACGCATCTTGCTCTCGTGGATCGCGTGGGCGCTTGGGCTCGGGAAACCATTCTGGGTGCTCAACGCCTTCGCGGCGCTCAACCTGATTTTCTGGATTGGCTTCGCATGGCTCGCGCACCGGTTGTTTGCGCCGCTCGGCTGGGCCGGGCTCGCAGGCTACGCGGTGCTGCTGCCGACGTGCGGGGTAATCGAGTCGATGCAGGCGTCGCTCACCGATCTGCCGAGCTTCACGCTGATTCTCGGCGCCCTCACGGTCGGCGGCACGGCGGGCGCGGGTGTGCTCGCGCTCGCCGCGCTGGTGCGCACGACCTCGTTGATCGGGTTTGTGGGGCTCGCGGAATTTTCGCCGCCGTGGGGCGAGGCGTTGCGGAAAAATGTAATCCGCGGGCTCATTGCCACTGTGCCCGTCGCGCTGTGGGTCGCGTATGTGCTGTGGGTGTTTCGTGGGCGGCAGGTGGGATTTGACGGCGGTAATCTTGCGATGCCGTTTCGCGGCATGATGGAAAAGCTCGGAGAACTGAGTGTGACACTGGTGCACGGCCCGGTTCGCTGGCACCGCCTGTTCTTCGAACTCTACAAGAGCTACGAGTTGCACGCGCTGCTCACCATCATCGCGGTGCTGACGCAGACGATTTACCTCGCGCTGCATCGCGAGTGGCGGAATCCCCTCTGGCGCTGGGGCGCGGTCGTGGCGGTTTATTTTTCGTGCATCAGCTTCCTCTCGTGGGAGAGCCACTTCACGATCACGCGGCACGCGCTGCCGATGACGCTCGCGTTCAACCTCCTCCTCGCGCTGCGCCCGACGCGCGCGTGGCTCATTTGGTTTTTGCTCGGCAACTGCTTCGTGCCTTTCGGTGTCCACTACTTCGATCAGATGACGATCTACCGGTCGCCACCGGCGCCGGTGGAGTTTGGCGTGCCGGCGGCGACGCCCGTGACGCTCGCGTATGGTCCCGGTTGGTCGGCGCAGCAGTGGGACGGCACGGCAACGTGGCGCTGGGCGCGCAACGCTCCGGCGGAAATCGTCGTGCGCAACGCCGCCGCGCAACCCGTGCGCGCGGAGCTGCGTTTCCTGACTCGCTCATCCGTGCCGCGCGAAATGCACGTCGCGATCGCCGGTGCGATCGTGTGGCGCGAGACGCTGCCCGCCGCGCGTCACATCGCGACGATCCCCGGCCTCATTTTCCCTCCGGGCCAGACGCGCCTTGTTTTCACCACGGACAAGCCCGGCGGAAAAACGGACGACGGGACGCTGGAGGACGCGACGTTCCGGATGGAGAACCCGCGGCTCGTCGTGGAAACGCGGTGAGTGGCACCGCCCAGGGCGCGGCGCTTGACCGAGTGTTCCGCGGCGGCACATTGGGCGCGGATCGGGTTGGTCCGATTCGATTCATGCCGACCTCTTCCAGATTTCTTTTTCGTTTCCTCGCCGTTGCACTCCTGCCCTTCGCCGCAGTTCAGCCGCTCCGCGCCCAAAACGATCCCGCCAGCCGCCGCGCCGCAATCGAGGCGATCTACCCGCTGATGATTCAGGCGCTGGAAACGAAAAACTACGGCCGGGCGCGCAACATCTGCGAGCAGGCGATCGCGTGGGAGCCGCAACACCCGCTGCACCACTACAACCTCGCGTGCATCGAGGCGCAGGTCGGCGGCACGCGGCTGCCGATCGCGCTGGGTGAGCTGCAACTCGCCGTCGCGCTCGGGTTCGACGATGCCGCTCATCTCCAAAACGATCCCGATCTCGCGCCGCTGCACCGCGACCCGAAATTCGCCGCGATCATCCGCAACGTCGCGCACAATGCCAGCGCCGCCGCCGCGCAACCGGCGATCGTCATTCCGCCCGCGCCGTCGAAGGCCACGGCTCCCACCATCGCTGCCGCCGACAGCAGCGGCGTTTTCGAGCAACCCGCGCCCGCCGCGTTCCAGGACGGCGTGCCCGTCGGCCTCTACCTGATGAGCCGCTACTTTCCGCTCACGCGCACGGCCGAGTTGCTCGCGTGGTATTTCGCGCCCGATGGCCGCGTCTATCAAAATCTGCGCCACGGATTCTCCGCCAACGATCTCGCGGCGCACGCCGGGCCGCGCGGCCAAGCCCGCGCCAACGGTCATCAGCTCGAAGTCCGGTGGAGCGACGGCCGGGAATCCAAAGCCGGCCTTGAGCGAGACGGCACCGGCTTCATCTGGGATCGCGGAATTTTCACCGCCATCGGCCCATTTGAAAACCCCGCGGCCGTCGCCGGCATCTACGAAGGCGACGAACCCGCCACCGGCGAACTGAGGACTCTTCCCACTCGTCTCGAACTGCGCGCCGACGGATCGTTTGTCTGGACCGGCGTGACTCTCTCCACCTCTGGCTCAACCCAAGCGGATGCGAACCGCAACAGTCGCGGACGCTGGGAACTCCGCGGCTGCTCGCTCATCCTTACCGCGGAAAACACGCCGCCCTTGCGCCGCCTCGCCCTTCCCTCCGACGACGAGAAAACTCCGATCAAACCAGACCGGATGTTTTTCGGCGGCGCGATGTATCGCCACCTGCCGTAGGGGACGCTGCTCCTGTTGAGGCCCGCCGGTTGGGCGGGCCTACATCAATCACACCAGCTCCGCCTGCCCTGGAATCGGCACGAGCGGGAAATGCCCCGCGCCCGGCGCGATCGTCTTCGGGAAAATATCGAGCGTCGAGCCGTTGAGCAGCCAGTTCCACGAGATCTCGCGGCCAGTGTAGGCCGACATGCGGCAGCCGATCGCGGTGAGGGTGCTGAGCGCGACGCGCTCGCCTTCATTCAACGGCTCGCCGCTGCGAATGCTCGCGATCAAGTCGGTGTGCTCTTGCACCATCGGGTTGATCGACGGGCCCTCGAATTTGTAGGCCTTGTCACCTTTGATGGAGCCCGCGCAATCGGAGGTGCCGCGCGTCCCGACGACGCGCTCGGAAACCCGCTGCGAGGATTTCGGCGTGTGCCGGCACATGCTCGTGACGCGCGCACCGTTCGGATATTCCAGCTCGGTCGCGAAATGATCCCAGATGTTCCCGGCGAGCGCGCCGCGGTTTTGGCGGCCGCCCATGCCGTAGAATTTCGCGGGCGGCCCGCCGAAGGCCCAGTTCATCACGTCGAGATTGTGAATGTGCTGCTCGACGATCTGGTCGCCGCTCAGCCAGTCCCAATGATACCAGTTCCAACACTGCCACTCGAAGTCGCTCACGTCGGCCAGCCAGCCCGTCTTCTCGCGGAACCAGATGCCGTCGCCGTTCCAGTAGCACTGGCCGCCGACAAGCTCGCCGATCGCACCATCGTGGATGCGCTTCATCACCTCGATGTAACTGTGCTGGTGACGGCGCTGCGTGCCGGCGACGACCGCGAGTTTTTTCTGCTTCGCGATCTGCGCCGTCGCGATCACCGAGCGACAACCCACCGGATCGACGGCAACGGGCTTTTCCATGAACACATTTTTCCCCGCCGCGATCGCCGCCTCGAAATGCATCGGCCGGAAGCCCGGCGGCGTCGCGAGGATCACGAGGTCGATGTCGGTCGCGAGGACTTTTTGGTAGGCGTCGAAGCCCCAGAAACCCTGCGCGGTGTCGAGCTTGAGTTTCGTCTTCGCCGCCGTGACCTGCCGCTCGAACAAATCGCCCACGGCCACGATCTCAACGCCCGGGGACGAATCCAGACAGTTCTGCGCCGCGCCGGTGCCGCGCCCGCCGCAGCCGACGAGCCCGACGCGGATGCGATCCGAGCCGGCGGTGGCGCCGAGAGCGCGCGGCGCGGCGAGGTGGGCGTCGAGCGCCGCGCCGCCGGTGACGGCGCCGAACTTCACGAAATCACGGCGCGTGAGGGAGGAGACGGGAGTATTCATGGGGAAACGGGGAGCCGCAGCGTGGCAGGAAAATTCCGCGTCTGGCGACAACTCTCTACGCCGCGTTGCTTGACGCCTCCCGTCGCCCCACGTAAGCCGGTCTTACCATGACGACCGTCATCTCGACCAAGGGCCAGCTCGTGATGCCGGCCGCGGCGCGCAAGGCCCTTGGCCTCAAGCCCGGCGACCGGCTCCGCGTCACCCTCGAGGGCCGCAGCGTCCGGATCGAGCCCGCGCGGGTCGCACGCGCCCCCGTGCGCATCAAGACGAACCCCCGCACCGGCCTGCCCTACGCGGACATGGGCGCCGACGCGCCGGCCGTCACGCTCGGCGACGTGAAACGCCTGCTCGCGGACTTCCCGTGAAATTCCTGCTCGACGTCAACGCCCTCGTCGCCGCGCTCTGCCCGTCGAGCCCGCATCACGCGGCCTTCAATGCGTGGGCCGCCAGGCATAAACCCCCCGACCTCGCGACCTGCGCCATCACCGAGCTGGGATTCATCCGCGTCAGCAGCGCCGGGCTCGGCTTCGCCATTGGCGACAGCCGCAGGCTTCTCGTGGCCTTTCGCGCCAGCGGCGTCGTTTACGTCGGCGCGTTGCCCTCGCCGGCCGACCATCTCCCTGCCTGGGCTGCGCGCCATGCGCACACGACGGATGCCTATCTCTGCGCCGTGGCCCGCGAACACGGGCTGCGCCTCGCCACCTTCGACTCGAGCATCAAGGATCCGGCGGCGCTGCAACTCTAGCGTCTCAACCCCACTGTCTCATCATGATCACGTCCCCGCTTTCTCCTCGCCTTCACCCCGCCTGCGCCCTCGCCGCAATCGTCGGCGCGTTCACCCTTTCGGCCTTCGCCCAGCGCCTCGATCCCGCCGCCTCACCCACGCGCGGGCCCGATGAGGACGTGAAAAGCCAATCTGTCCGCGAGCGCGCCGGCATGATTCCCGGCCGCAATCTCCTGCACACCGGCTGGGGCGTCACGCCCGCCGGCCAGCACGTGCGGCTCAACGGCGACATGCCGCTGCGGATAATCGTCGCGCCCGATCAGCGCATGCTCGTCTCCGTCGGCGCCGGCTACAACGACCACGGCGTCTCGCTCATCGACCTCAAGACGCGCGCGATCGCGCAGTTTCTCCCGCTGAAGGAATGTTGGAACGGCCTCGCGTTCAGTCGCGACGGCAAACGCTTCTTCGTCTCCGGTGGCGACTCCGGGCTCGTGCATGTGTTCGACTACGCCGACGGCAAAGCCACGCCCGCCGCGCCGGTGAAGCCGCTCACGAGCGACGCGCCGGTTTTCCTCGCCGGCATCGCGGTGCATCCGGGCACCGGCAAGCTCTACGTTTGCAACGAGGGTAACCACGAGGTGTGGGTGCTGAACGCCGACACGCTCGCGCACGAGGCCACCATCGCCGTCGGCCAGCATCCGCACTCGTGCGCCTTTGGCGGCGACCGCAAGCACCTCTACGTCACCAACTGGGGCAGCCGCAGCGTGAGCGTGATCGACGCGACGAAGAACCGCCGCGTCCACGACATCACCGTCGGCCTGCGCCCCAACGATCTCGCGCTCGCGCGCGACGGCCGGATGTTCGTCGCGTGCTCGGGCGACAACACCGTGCACGTCCTCACCACCGGCAAACTCGAGTCCGTGCCCGAGGCCGCGAGCCCCACGCGCCGGCTCTGGGAAGGCACGCGCGAAGTCATCTCCACGTCGCTCTACCCGCAGTCGCCCGAAGGCAGCACGCCGTGCGCCGTCGCCGTCGCACCCGACGGGAAAACGCTCTTCGTCGCCAACGCCGACAATAACTCCGTCGTCGTCGTCGATATTTCCAATCGCCTCGTCGAGGAGGCCGCCGACCGCGGCGACACCGTTTCGATCGTGAATGGTTTCATTCCCACCGGCTGGTATCCCACCGCGCTCGCCGTCAGCCCCGACAACCAGACGCTCTTCATCGGCAACGGCAAGGGCCTCGCGACGCGCGCCACGTTTCCCGCGCTCTCGAAAGACCCGCGCACGGCCAACAGCCTGCTGCCCTACGACTACATCGCGCGCATTTTCGAAGGCTCGGTGTCGTTTGTCGCGCGACCCGACACGCCGCAAATGGTCGCCTACACCACGCAGGTCCGGAAAAATTCTCCCTACACGCCCGAGGCCCTCACGCACGCGCCCGTTCCCGCCGGCAGTGTCATCCCCGCCAAGGTCGGCGACCCGAGCCCGATCAAATACGTGCTCTACATCATCAAGGAAAACCGCACCTACGACCAGGTCCTCGGCGATCTCACCGACGCCTCGGGCCAGCCGCTCGGCAACGGCGATCCGCACCTCGCCATCTTCGGCGAGAAGGTCACGCCCAACCACCACCAGCTCGCGCGCGACTACGTGCTCCTCGACAATCTCTATTCCAACAGCGAGGTGAGCGTGGACGGCCACAGCTGGACCGACGCCGCCATCGCCACCGACTTCAACCAGCGCTCGTGGATCATGAGTTACTCGAAGCACGGCAAGCTCCCCGGCAACGAGGAGATGGACACGCCCGCCAGCGGCTACCTCTGGGATCTCTGCCGCCGCCACGGCGTGAGCTTCAAAAACTACGGCGAGGGCGCGCAGCGCGTCCCCTCCGCCAACCGCGGCGAGTGGGGCAATCGCCGCAATCTTCGCGACATGGACCTCGTCGATTTCTGGATCGCCGATCTGAAAAAAGCCGAGGCGGCCGGCGCGCTGCCGCGTTTCACGATCATGTCGCTCGGCGAAAACCACACCAAGGGCACGACCCCCGGTGCCTTCACGCCCAACGCCTGCGTCGCCAGCAACGACATCGGTCTCGCCAAAATCGTCGCCGCCGCGAGCCGCTCCAAATTCTGGAAAGAGATGGCAATTTTCGTGATCGAGGACGACACGCAGAACGGCCCCGACCACGTCGATGCCCACCGCACCATCGGCTACGTCATCAGCCCCTACGTGAAGCGCGGCTTCAAGGATTCCACGCTCTACACCACCGCGAGCATGATTCGCACGATGGAGCTCATCCTCGGCCTCCCACCGCTCACGCAATACGACGCCGGCGCGACCCCGATGCACAATTGTTTCCAACGCGAGCCGGTCGTCGTCGCCTACAACGTCCTCACGCCGCAAGTGGACCTGCAGGAAAAAAACACGCGCCGCTCCGTCTTCTGGCAGGAGTCATCGAAGATGGATTTCACGCAATACGACCGCGCTCCCGAAGATCAACTGAACCGCATCCTCTGGTTCGTCGCCAAAGGCGACGTGCCCTACCCGGCGCCAATCCATGGGGCGGTGTTCACGCGGTGAGAAATCGTGTCGCCGTTCCAATTTCCCTCAAATGTGTTGGTAAATGACGTTGAGTTTGCAGCCGAGAATTCGTTCGAATTCGGCCCGTTTGTCGTCGGGCAATCGGTCCATGTTTGGATTCATGGCCTCAAGCGTGAAACGCGCGAAACCTTGAGCGAATTCACACCTCAGCCGGTTCAGCGGCACTTTCGCCTGACAACACGGCAAGAGAATCGGCTGAAGCAAAAACCCCGCTTCCGATTCCCGATCCAATTGCGCGCCCCACCACTCTACATCGAGCTCCTTTCCGCATTCCTGACAGAAGACGGCTTCAAAATTTGCCCCGCAATCGATCAACTGAATCGCATCCGCTGTTGAAGCCTTCACTTCATCCGCATCAGGAGCCAGCGCTTGAAACAAAGCCACCGCCTGCTGCTGCCGCCAAACTTCCGGCACCCAGGATGGTTCGTCTGGGACTAGAATAATCCAATTGTCGCTCATGTCGCTCGATTAACATTGAGCCGCCGCACCACCAGCGCAATCGGCAGCCCCACGCACGTGAGGTGAGCGATCAGAATGAGATGCCAGTCCGGTGGCAGAAATAATTTCGGCGGCGTAGCCGACAGCGGAAGCACCGCGAGTTTCATGAACAGCCACACGGCGACACCGTAGAGCGGTCCGCTGAGCCACGGCCACTCGGTCAGCGCGCGCAGCCGACGGCTCGCCGCGTAGAACACCGCCGCCGCGCCGAGCGCGATTACGAAGTGCGCCACGAATCCGAGCGCCGCGGTGGAGAGGCCGCCGTTGACGGCCGCCTCACGGCCCACCGCGCCTGCGGCGATGCCGTGCAGGATTTTCTCCGGGCTCACGCCGCGCAGCCCGTAGAGCACCAGCACAAAGCCGAGGTCGAGCGCGCCCCCGAGCAACCCCGCGGCGAGGACGGTGCGCAAGGCGGAGGATTTTTTGGCAGGGGAATGAGCGGCAGTGGCGGCCATTATTTTGAGACTCACCCAAAGATGTGCCGGCCGGGTTTGAAAGTAGGGCGGGTCTGTGACCCGCCTTCGGATGCGAAATGGGCGGGTCAAAGACCTGCCCTACCTCTGAAACTCCGTCTCTTCTTCGGGGATGCTCATAGATTTCAGCTTTGTGTAGGCCCGCCCGCTTGCGGGCGCGGTTTGGCGCGCGCAAGCGCGCTGGCCTGCGGCGGAAAATTCACCGCTTCATTTTCTCCGTTTCGTTCCAGTAGATGATCACGTTCTTCGTCGCGCGGCCGGCGGCGATGATGTCGGGGCGGCCGTCGCCGTCGAGGTCCACCACCTTCAGGTCTTCGCAGGCCATTTGGTTGTCATCGACGGTGGCGAGCAGCTTCCACGTTTCGCCGGTGACGTCGGTCGGGCCGTAAAGCTTGAGGCCGACCTTGTCGCCGGCTTTCGCGCCACGCCAGCCGACGACGATTTGGTCGCTGCCGGTGCCGGCGAAATCGCCGGTGGCGAGGCCGTGGCCTTGGATGAGCTTGTCGTCGAGCACAGTGCGCTGCGGCGTCCAGTCGGCGCCGCTGGAGGCGGCCTGGTTCGACGGCGCGCGATAGACGACGAGCTCGTTGCCGTGCATCGGCTCGATCGTCGCAAGGAAACGCGCGCCGCCCGGCAGCGCGCCGCGGCGCACCTCGCCGGCGTTGATCGCGGTGACGGGCTGCG
>JANXSC010000388.1 GCA_025352845.1 Opitutaceae bacterium | reverse complement strand
CGAGAAAGACCGCGAGCGCAGCATCTGGCCGTATCGCGACTGGGTCATCAACGCGCTCAACGTCGGCATGCCGTTCGACCAGTTTTCCATCGAGCAAATCGCCGGCGACCTGCTGCCCAATGCCACGCGCGAGCAGCGCATCGCCACCGGCTTTCACCGCAACACGATGCTCAACGAAGAGGGCGGCATCGACCCGCTGGAGTACCGTTTTCTCGCGATGACCGATCGCGTGGGCACCACCGGCGCGACGTGGCTCGGCCTCACCGTGCAGTGCGCGCAATGCCACACGCACAAATACGATCCGATCACCCACCGCGAGTATTACCAGTTCATGGCCTGCCTCGATAACGCCGACGAGCCCGACCTCGACCTCCCCGCGCCCGACGCCGCCGCGCAGGAGAAAGCGCGCACGGAAAAACTGGCGCAGCGGCTCGCGGAATTGCCGGACAAATTTCCCATCGAGACCGGCGGGCGCTGGGAACCGCTGAAGCCCGTCCACATTGAAACCGCGAGCGGCGAGCAGCCGAAGATGCTCGACGACGGCTCCGCTCTTTTCTCCGCGCCGAGCCCGGACAAGGACGCCTACACCTTCACCGTCGAGACCGGCGCGGCGAGCGTGGGCCAGCTCCGCCTCGAAGCCTTCGCCGATCCCGCGCTACCCAGCGGCGGGCCCGGCCGCGTGGCGCACGGCAATTTCGTGCTCACCGAAATCACCGTCACCGCCGCGCCGAGAAACGCACCCGCGCAGATGCAGCCCGTGAAACTCACCCGCGCGGAAGCCGACGCCGCGCAGCCAAACTTTCCCGCGGAGCACGCCATCGACGGCCAGGCCGGGACCGGCTGGGCCATCCAGACGGACGGCAAATGGAACGTCACCCGCTCCGCGACCTTCACCTTCGAGAAGCCCGTCGCCTTCCCCGGCGGCACGCGCCTGACCGTGCAACTCGAACAGCAATACGGCAAACAGCACACCCTCGGGCGCGTGCGGCTGAGCGTGCCTGCGGCGGTGAAAGACACGCGGCCCGTGAAGGTGCGGCGGCGCGAGATCGTGGAGAAAAAATTTGCCGAATGGCTGACGCGCGAACGCGCGCGGAGCGTGGCGTGGACGCCGCTGCGGCCCGTGGAGGCGATGTCGAATTCGCCGCTGCTCACCGTGCAAAAGGACGCATCCGTTTTCGCCAGCGGCGACATCACGAAGAGCGACACCTACGAGCTGAAATTCGCGAACGTCCCGCGCGGCATCACCGCAATGAGGCTGGAGGTTTTGCCCGACGAACGCCTGCCCGGCCACGGGCCGGGAATGGCGTACTACGAAGGGCCGAAGGGCGATTTTTTCCTCGGCGAATTCCAGCTCACGTCGGACGGACAGCCGGTGAAATTCGCGCGCGCCTCGCAGAGTTTCGCCGCGAATGCGATGGGCGAAAACAACCCCGTTTCCGCCGCGCTCGCCATCGACGGCGACACCCAGACCGGCTGGAGCACGAATGGCGGCGAGGGCGAGGCGCACGAAGCCGTCTTCGTCCCCGCCGCCCCGCTCGCCCAGCCCGGCACGCTTGTCCTGAAGATGATCTTTGGCCGCCACTACGCCTGCTCGCTGGGCCGCTTCCGCATCTCCGTGACGACCGATCCGCGCGGTGCGGAAGCGCGCGAGATGCCGGATGAAATCGCGCAGCTTCTCCGCGTCGCCGACGCCCATCTGACCCCGCCGCAGCGCGCCAGGCTGCGCGAACAGTTCCTCCTCACCGCGCCGGAACTCGCCGCCGCGCGCAAGGAAATCGACGAACTCCGCAAGCCGCTCACGCACACGACGACGCTCGTCATGCGCGAGCGACCGCCGGAAAATCCGCGCGCCACTTTCCTCCACCACCGCGGCGAATGGTTGCAGCCCAAGGAGCGCATCGAACCCGGCGTGCTCTCGGTGCTCGGCCCGCTGCCCGCCGACGCGCCGCGCAACCGGCTCGGCTTCGCGCGCTGGCTGGTCTCGCCGGAAAATCCGCTCACCGCGCGCGTAGTGATGAACCGCGAATGGGCCGCGTTTTTCGGCCGCGGCATCGTGCGCACCACCGGCGATTTCGGCTTCCAAGGCGACGCGCCCACGCACCCCGAACTGCTCGACTGGCTCGCCGTCGAGTTTGTGAAACGCGGCTGGTCGGTGAAGCAAATGCACAAGCTCATCGTCATGAGCGCGACCTACCGCCAGTCCTCCGCCGCGACACCGGATCGCCTCGCCAAAGACCCCGACAACCGCCTGCTCTCGCGCGGCCCGCGCTTCCGCCTGGAAGCCGAGATCGTGCGCGATTCCGCCCTGCGCGCGAGCGGCCTGCTCTCGGAAAAAATCGGCGGCCCGAGCGTCCGCCCGCCGCAGCCCGACGGCGTGACCGAAGCCGCCTACGGCTCGCCGAAATGGAACGCCAGCACCGGCCCCGACCGCTACCGCCGCAGCCTCTACACCTTCGCCAAACGCACCGCCCCGTTCGCGCTCTACAACACCTTCGACGCCCCCACCGGCGAAGCCTGCATCGCCCGCCGCGACGTCTCCAACACCCCGCTCCAAGCCCTCGCCCTCCTCAACGACATCGTCTTCCTCGAAGCCGCCCAAGCCCTCGGCAAAACCCTCGCCGCGCAACCCGGCTCCACCGAAGACCGCATCCGCACCGCCTTTCGCCACATCCTCACCCGCCCGCCGACAGACGACGAAACCGCGACGCTCACCAAGTTTTTCACCACGCAAAAAGCCCGCTTCGCCACCGGCGAACTCGACGCCAAAGCCCTCGCCCCCGACGCCCCCGGCGACGCGAATGAACGCGCCGCCTGGACCGCCCTCGCCCGCGCCCTTTTCAATCTCGACGAAACCATCACCCGAAGCTGACGCGCGCTTCGTTTGCAGTTCAGATCACCAGTTCCAAAAGGCCCGGCTCATCGGGAAAAGCCCGGCTGAGCGGTTCATCGAAAGTCGCCAGTGCGAGTCCATGCTGGCGCGAGAGAGCCGCGAGATAATGGTCGGTCACATGGTTCGAGCCAGGGATGCGTTCCGTCAGCAGCACCCGGTCTTCGCAGCTCAGGTCATCCGCGATGAAGCGATGCCGCGGGTCGGCGAGAAAGCGCAGCAGCACGCCGAACGCCTGCTCCGGCGACAGGCCGAAACCGAGCATCGGATGCGCCGAGATGCGCGCAAACCCAAGCTGGCTCACCGGACACGTCGCGAACTCCGCCACCGTCCGCAACCACCGCCGCGCCCGTTCGTGCTGCTCGTGGTTCTCCCAGAGGAGCGCCATGAGCACGTTCACGTCGAGCAACCGGATCACCGCGCCAGCCCCTCGATCTCCCGCACCAGCGCCGGCGAGATGACGCCGCCCTGCGCCCGGATCACCGGCAGTCCGTCCGCCTCCGTGGCGATGAGAAACGCCGCGGGAACTTCGCTGCTCAGCCGCACCGCCAGATGGCGCAGCAAAGTCTCCTGCTGCGGACGCGGCAGCGTTTCCACAGCGGCTTCGATTTCAGCGAGCGTGCTCATGGCGGGGAAGATGCCTGAACCGGTTGTCACCGGCAATCATGGAGTCGCCCTCGTCGCAAGTTGAATCATGGGGACGCGGGCGACAAAATTGGCATTGACCGTCCCGGCAACCCTCTGACATTAAACATCGGCATGGCGCACAATCATGGTTGACACGGTCGCAAGGATGACTGCAAATCCCGTCTGCGGAACGGTTCCGCGCCTCCCTATCCCCCCATGCAACTCAACCCGTTGGATTGCTTCCTGCTTTTTACAGCCGCGCAGGCTGCCCCGGCGATCTGGGTTGGGTCTGGACCGAGCTGAATCACACTTGACGTCACACCACATACACACCAAATAACCCGCCCTTGCAGGATGAAAGTAACACCCATCAGCACTGAACCCATCACCGCCGCCGAGCTTCGGGAGACATATTCCGAAGTTGAGCGCCGCCGTGGGATCGTCGGTACCTTCTGCGATCTTTCCCGGCGCTACCTTGGGCTGCCGCCCGGCAAACGATTTTACAAAAAGGAAGAGGTGGATCTCCCCGGAACGCGGAAGCGCTTTGCGGAATTGGCCAAACGCCTCGGCTCAATTTCCGATGTGGATCGATTCATCCGTTAGCAGCGACCTCGTTTCCGACTCCGAATTCGACCGAAGCCTTGAGGTGTCTAAAATCCTCACCGAGGATTACCCCAAGGCAAAGGCGGCGATTCTCAAACTGGAAGTCTATACCGGCAAGCGCAGCGAGCGCGCCGTTTACGAACTGCGCGACACCTTCGATCACATTGCGAGTGCGCTGAACCCGGAAACAACTCCCGCTGCCGCGAGAGGGCATCTCCTCGAATGCCGAACCCATCTCCGGCGGGCCATGGTTGAGCCAATCGAATACTTGGCTGAGGCGATTCTTATCGAGATCGAAGCGTTGATGAAGAAAAAGTGGAGACTGGATTTACTCTGTCTTCCGTTTCCAGATCGGCATGCACTGGACGCCCAAATGCGCCCGATCGCAGACGCCATCGTCGAGGGGCGGCGAACCAAAGGCAGCGAGGAAAGCCTAACTCACATGGACCGGGCGCTGGAACTCGCGACAGCACTGAGGGATGACCTTTTGAAAAAAGCCAAACCTGACAAATGGCATGATCGGATGTTCGCGCTTCGGACGCTAGCCGTGGGCGTTGTCGTCGGTGGGCTGTTTGGGCTCGGTCTTAAGATCGGATATGATCGTTGGTTGAAGCCCCCACAGATGAAACCCGCAGTTGAGGAAGCGGTGATGAAACCCTCTCCTGCCGCATCACCAGCACCGGCTGTCGGCCATTAGGAATTTACCCGTTCTGATCGGAGGGCTTCGTCACATCGGTTCAGTAGGGAAGGTGAGCTTCGCGGACGGGGTTGGCGGACGTAAAACACGGAGAATTCGACAACATGCGGGCAGTTCGTAGGGTTGTCTCCGCCGCGCCATGTCTCCCTTTCACGAACACTGCCAGCACGTCACCCGCCGCCATTTCCTCCGCGACTGCGGGGTGGGGCTGGGGAAAATGGCGCTCGCCGGATTGCTGACCGATGCGCTGGAGGGCGGCGCGCACGCGGCATCCGCGGCGCATCCGCTCGCGCCGCGCGCGTCGCATTTTCCGGCGAAGGCGAAGCGGGTGATCCATCTCTTCATGGCCGGGGCACCGAGCCAGCTCGATCTTTTCGACTACAAGCCGGAGCTGGCGAAGCTGGAGGGCAAGCCGCTGCCGCCGTCGGTCATCGGCGGGCAGCGGTATGCGTTCATCCGGCCGGATGCGGCGGTGCTGGGGCCGCGGTTCAAGTTTGCGAAGCACGGGCAGAGCGGCGCGGAGCTTTCGGAAATGCTGCCGCATCTGGCGAAAATTGTGGACGACATTTGCCTCATCAAGTCGGTGAGCACGGATCAGTTCAACCACGCGCCGGCGCAGATTTTCTTCAACACGGGCTTTCAGCAGCCGGGGCGTCCGTGCCTCGGCTCGTGGGCGCTTTACGGGCTCGGCGCGGAGACGCAGGAGCTGCCGGCTTTTGCGGTGATGAGCACGGGCTCGGGGATCAGCGGCGGCGCGGCGAACTGGTCGAGCGGCTTCATGCCGACGATCTATAACGGTGTGCGGTTGCGCGCGGCGGGCGACGCGATCCTCGATGTCGGCAGCCCGGCGGGCATCGACGCGAAACTCCAGCGCGATACGCTCGACCTCATCGGCACGCTCAACCGCGAGCGCATGCAGCGCGACGGCGACCCGGAGATCGCCACCCGCCTCGCGAAC
>JANXSC010000319.1 GCA_025352845.1 Opitutaceae bacterium | reverse complement strand
CCCGCGACCGACCACATGATGATCATGAGCCGCTTCAGGTAGGTGCCCGAGACGCCCGTGCGCGCGGCAAACTCATTCTTCGCCGAGCCGCAGATGCCCATGTTGTGACTCAGCCCGGCGTTTTGGACGATGCTCACGAGCAGAATCGCGCATAGACCGACGACCGAAAATTGCTCCGACCCGCCCGTCCCGAAGAGATCGAACATTTTCTTCGGCACCTTTTCCGCCAGCGCCGACCAGCCCCCGATCGCGTGGAGTCCCGTCGGAATCAGTAGCAGCGAAAAAACGATGATGAGCACGCTTTGCAACCCCTCGTTGACCGCCGCCGCGGCCATCCCGCCGAGCACGATATATGTGCCGACGACCAGCGTGAAGATCGCGTAGAACAGGACATCGTTGAGCACCGTCACGTAGCTGTTGAGTTCGCCCCGGGCGTTGCGATCGCGGAGCAATGCGAGTCGCGCCTGTGCGTCGGTGGCAAGCGGAGCTGCGGCGCTCGTTTTCTCCAGCTCCTTCAACTCCCGATAACCCTCAATCGACGCGCGGTCGGCCGCGGTCCACTCGACCTCGGGCTTCACCACCAGCGACGACGCGATCTTGTAGGCCGTCACATTACCGAAACCGAGAAACACGCACGCGACCAAGATCTGAAACAGCGCGTAGAAAAGGCTGAGCCCCTTGCTGCCAAACCGATCTTCCCACAGGTCCGACAGCGTCGTCAGCCGCACGCGGCGAAACCAGACGTTCATAAACCAAAAATACGGGTTCATGAAAACCGTCTGGAAGGAAAGCCACGATCCCGGCGCGCCCTGCTGGTAAACGAAACTCGCCGTGCTCACCGCGCCCTGCGGCTCAGTGGCGTTGCCGAAATTCAGGAAAAACTGGTAGAGCTTCCCCAGCTTGCGGCCCGCGAGGAAAAAGCCGTCCTCCGACGCCGTGGCTTGCGAGGCCCGCATCCCAATCCAGACGACCGCCAGCAGGTAGGCGACAATGATGGCGAGATCGATGGCGTGCAGGCTGCCGAAAATCATGGGGGTTGACGGGAACTTGCGCGGCGCCACCGCACGCGGCGAGCCCGCAGTTTTACGGACCGTCAGGCGCGCCGTCTCCCAGAAATTTTCCTCCGGGCGATGCAGTCGCGTTCGTGACGCCGGCGGAATGTAACAGGAAGTGAGGTCAGGCGGATCGGAGTGGCATGGGCGTCCCGCCCATGGGATCGAAGCGCGGAGGCGAGACGCCCCCGCGCCACGGCCGGGACGCCCGTGCCACTTCCCCGACCGCGGGCTGACACTCACTTCCTGTTACGACCACGACGGCAGCCGCGCGGGAAAACGGTTGCTTTCACCCCGGCTGACCGAAATCTTCGGACAGTCCGGTCATGCCTGCCTCCACCCCTACGCTGCGTTCACTTGCCAAGGTCCTTGGCCTTTCGCGCACCACTGTCTCCGACGCCCTGCGCGGCTCGCCGCGCGTCGATCCCAACACCGCGCAGCGCGTGAAAAAAGCCGCGCGCGAGGCGGGCTACCGTCGCAATCCGCTCGCCGGCGCGCTCATGTCGGAGCTGCGCCGCTCACGCGGCTCGGCCTTCCGCGGGGTGCTGGCGGCCGTCGATTTCAACGAGCCCGACCGGCCCGAAGCGGCGGCGCGTTTTCACCGCGAGTTGCAAGCCGGCGCGGAAACGCGCGCCGTGGAGCTGGGTTTCAAGGTGGAAAAATTCACGGTCGGCCACGCCGGCGTCTCCGTGCAACGGCTCGACTCGATTCTCCAATCGCGTGGCATCCACGGCGTGATTTTGCTGCCCGCGTGGGCTGAACCAGATCTGACCAACCTCGACTGGTCGCGCTTCGCGGGTGTCTACACCGACTACATCATCGAGCGTCCCGCGCTGCACGCCGTCTGCTCGGATCACTACCGCTCGATGCTCGCGGCGATGCAGCGGCTCGTCGCGCTCGGCTACCAGCGCCCCGGGCTTTTTCTGCAGCGCCACCACGACGAGCGGCTGCAATACCGCTGGGGCGCCGCCTTCCGCACGTTTCAGGAAAATAATCCCGGCCTCGGCCAGATTCCGACGCTCATCTTCGACACCGTCAATCAGCCCGAATTTTCCAAGTGGTTTCGCAGGCACAAACCGGACGTCGTGCTCGGTCACCACACCGAAGCGATCGCGTGGATGGAAGAGTGCGGCGCCAAGGTGCCGGCCACGCACGGCTTCGTCGCGCTCAACGTGCTGATGAAAACGCGCCCCTGCGCCGGCCTCGACTTGCAACCGCGCACGCTCGGCGCCCGCGCCACCGAGCTGCTCATCGCGCAACTCCAGCGCAACGAAACCGGCATCCCCGAGTGGCCTTCGACCACCACCATCCCCGCGCGTTGGGTGGACGGGCCGACGCTGCGGGCCAGCGCGGAGTAAGCGCCGTGCGCTAACGCTGCGCGTTGGTTTACCCCGAGCCGTAGCGCGGGCAGCCTGCCCGTGCTGGGTCCGATCAACGCGGTCAGGCTGACCGCGCTACACCCGGCACCGGCCACCACTGCATGAAAGTGAGACGCGCCCTTGGCGCGGGGCCTTGGTGAATTCTCCTTTGCCTCGGCCTGACTTTGCCCGAGATTCGCCCGCCATGCCCGCCGAACCCATCCACTACTACGATCGCTACACCCGCACCGTAAAGACGGAGCAGATTTACGGCGAACGCTGGATGCGACTCGCCTACGAGAATCCCGTGGGACGTTTCTTCGTGTGGGCGCTGGTGCGGCGGACAATTTTTTCCAAATGGTATGGCTGGCGCGCAAACCAGCGGGCTCCCCGCGACGGTGAGGGCAATCTGCTCACGCCGCATGCCCCGGGCAGCGGCAACAGCGCGATGCGCATCATTCCCTTCATCACGAAATACAATCTCGACGTGGATGAATTCGCGAAGTCGCCCTTTGATTTCAGATCGTTCAACGAATTTTTCTATCGCGCACTGAAGGCCGAGGCGCGCCCGATTGCGGCGGGAGAAAATGTCGCGGTGTTTCCGGCCGACGGCCGGCACCTCGCGTTTCAGAACGTGGACACGGCGCCGGGTTTCTACGTGAAGGGCGCGAAGTTTTCCTTCGCCGACCTGCTCGGCGACACCGTGCTCGCGGAAAAATTCTCCGGTGGCGCGATGCTCATCTCGCGGCTCTGTCCCGTGGACTATCACCGGTTTCATTTCCCCGTCGCCGGCGTGCCCGGCGAGTCGCGCCTCATCAACGGCTGGCTCTACTCCGTCAGCCCCATCGCCCTGCGCCGCAACCTGCGCTACCTCGTGGAAAACAAGCGCGTCGTCACGCTCGTCGAGTCGCCACAGTTCGGCACCGTCGCAATCATCGAGGTCGGCGCGACCAATGTCGGCAGCATCCAGCAGAGCTTCGTGCCCGGTCGCGCAGTGGCGAAGGGCGAGGAAAAAGGCCTCTTCGCCTTCGGTGGCTCCTGCGTGATCACGATTTTCCAACGCGGACGAATTCGCTTCGACGCCGATGTGGCCGAACAAAGCGCCAACCACGTGGAGACATTCGCCAAGATGGGCGATCGGCTCGGCGTGGCCCCGTAATTTTTTTCCTTCGCTCAAAAAAACAATCAACCACGGATTACACGGATGAACACGGATAGAACCCCAGTCCCGCATCTCGGCATTTATCCGTGTTCATCCGTGCTATCCGTGGTCAAAAAATTCCTCTCCGCTGCTCTTCTCACCTGCGCGAGTCTCGCCATCGCGCGCGCCGCGGAGTTTCCATTCGCCGAGGCAACCATCGACGATTTGCAGGCGCACATGGCCGCTGGCACGCTCACATCGCGCGAACTCACCGCCGCCTACCTCGCCCGCATCGCCGAGATCGACAAAGCCGGGCCGAAGCTCAACGCCGTGATCGAGCTCAACCCCGAGGCGCTCGCGATCGCCGACACACTCGACGCCGAGCGCAAGGCTGGCCGCGTGCGCGGGCCGCTGCACGGCATCCCGATTCTCATCAAGGACAACATCGCGACGGCGGATAAAATGGAAACGACCGCCGGCTCGCTCGCGCTCGTCGGCCTGAAACCACCGCGCGATGCGCACCTCGTCACGCAGCTGCGCGAGGCCGGCGCGATCATCCTCGGCAAAACTAATCTCAGCGAGTGGGCCAATTTCCGCGGCGACCGCTCGATCAGCGGCTGGAGCGGCCGTGGCGGGCAGACGCGCAATCCCTACGTGCTCGACCGTTCGCCCTCGGGCTCGAGTTCCGGATCGGCCGCAGCCGTGGCGGCGAATCTCTGTGTCGCTGCGATCGGCACGGAGACGAACGGCTCGATCATCTCGCCGGCGCTCGCGTGCGGCGTGGTGGGACTGAAACCCACCGTCGGTGCCGTCAGCCGCAGCGGTGTGATTCCGATCGCCGCCGCGTTCGACACCGCCGGGCCGATCACCCGCACGGTGCGCGACGCGGCGCTGGTGTTGGCGGCGCTCGCGGGCACCGACGCCCGTGATGCCGTCACGCAGGATCTACCCGCGGACTTTGCGGAGAAATTGGCCGCGGCGTGGCCCGCCGGGGCTTTGCGCGGCGCGCGGCTCGGGGTGATGGGCGCGCCCGGCTCCGCCCGCACTGCGAACAAGACGTTTTCCGCCGCGCTCGAAACCCTGCGCGCCGCCGGCGCCGAGTTGATCGACGTGGGCGAAGCGCCCGGTCTCGAGAATTCCAGCGGCGCGCGAATCGACGTGATGCTCTATGAAATGAAGACGGGCATCAACGCCTACCTCGCCGAACTCGGTCCTGATGTGCCGATCAAGACGCTCGCGGACGTCATCAAGTTCAACGACGAGCACTGGGCGAAGGAGCAGCCGCTCTTCGGCCAGCAGTATTTCGCGCGCACACAGGCCAAGGGACCGTTGACGGAGCCGGCCTACATTGAGGCGCTGGAGAAATGCCGCCGGGTCTCGCGGACCGAGGGCATCGACGCACTGCTGGAGCAACACCGCCTCGACGCCCTGATCGGCGGCGGCCCCACCCTCGCGGCGATGGCGGGCTACCCGAGCGTAACCGTGCCGCTCGCGCCAGTGGCCGAGATGCCCGCGGGGCTGCTGTTTTTCGGCCGCGCGTGGAGCGAGGCCAAACTGCTCGCGCTCGCCGCCGATTTCGAGGCGCGCACCCGTGGGCGGCGCGAGCCGAAATTTCTACCCACGGTTTCCGCGCCGTAGTCTCGCGCGCGAATCTCCGGCTTGCGCCAAACGCGAACTCACGCTGACCATCCGCGATGGCTTCCCTTCAGATCGAGAAACTCACCGCCGGCTCCGGCGCCGCGCCGAAAAAGGGCGACCTCGTGACTGTGCATTACACCGGCTGGCTTACGACGGGCGAGAAATTCGACAGCTCCGTCGATCGCGACGAGCCGTTTCAGTTTGTCCTCGGTGTGCATCAAGTGATCGCCGGCTGGGACCAAGGCGTCGCGCAGATGTGCATCGGCGACAAAGTCCGCCTCACGCTGCCACCCGAGCTCGGCTACGGCCCCGGCGGCTACCCCGGCGCGATCCCGCCCAACGCCACGCTGATCTTCGAGGTCGAGCTGCTGGAAATCGGGTGACGCAGGGTGGCGCGGGTATTTTCCCCGCTTGCCTCCCCAAATCGAAAATCGAGAATCCAGAAATCGAAAATCCCTCCGCTCGGGTGATGGAATGGCAGACATGCGGGTCTTAGAAGCCCGTGCCGCAAGGCGTGCAGGTTCGAGTCCTGTCCCGAGCACCAGTTGGAACTTCGGTCCGCGTTTCGGCGTGACAGCCTCTGCGGAAATTTTTCGCGGCTCGCCACCCACACGGGCGCGGCGCAGTTTTTCTTCAATCCATCCCCCCATGGCCAAACTCGAATTATTCTACGCCACCAACCGGCGCCATGAGGGCGGCACGCGTTTCCGTCCCAAAACCTACGGCACGGCCTTCAGCAAGGACGGAATCGAGAACCTCCGCTTCGGCCGCGTGGCGGTGCAAAGCGACGACGCGAAAGTAACGGAGCTGTTGCGCCGCGAACGCACGCCCATCGGACCTGGTGCCGGCGAGGAACTCTCCGGCTATCTCGCCAAATGCGCGGCCGCCGACACCGCGCGAATCATCGCCTACCGCGAGAGCCTGCCCGCCGGCACCGATCAGGCCGATGCGGGCGAGATCGTGCTGGGCTCGCTGGCGATGTTTGCCGACCTCAAGGAAATCATGGACGGCAAGTCCGACGTGCTCGTTTACATCCACGGGTTCAACGTCTCGTGGGCCGAGGCGGTCGGCGGCGCGCTGGCGTTGCAGCTCATGTTGAATCGCGGCGGCGGCACGGATGCCGCGCAGTCGGTGGCCATCGTGCTCTTCACGTGGCCCTCGAACGGTCAGGCGCTGCCGTGGCTCTCCTACAAGAGTGATCGCGCCGAGGGTGCCGCGAGCTCCGGTGCCTTTGCCCGCGGCCTGCTCAAGCTGCGCGACTTCCTCTCCGATCTGCGTGACCGCGCGCAGGATTCCACGGTGAAACTTTGCGCGCAGGACATCCACCTCCTCTGCCACTCGATGGGAAACTATATGCTGCAAAACGCCCTGCCCAAGCTCGACGACTTCACGCCGGGCGACGCGTTTCCCCGCATGTTCGAGCATATTTTCCTCTGCGCGCCCGACCTCGACGACGATGCGCTGGAGCCGGAGCACCCGCTCGGGCGCGTCAACGAACTCGCACGCAGCGTCACGCTTTACCACAACCGCGACGACCTCGCGATGCACATCTCGGACTACACGAAGGGTAATCCCGAGCGCCTCGGGGGCAACGGTGCCGCCCGCCCCTCGCTGTTGCACAACAAGGTGCATCAGGTGGATTGCACCGACATCGTCACCGGTCTCGTCGAACACAGCTACTATCTCGAAGGCTGGGTAAACCAGGATATCCGCCTCAGCATCGAGGGCCGGGAGCAAACCGATCCCGTGCGCCGGCGCGAACACAAGGGCGAGCAGCACAACGTGTGGAAAATGCCGGCGCGTTAGTCGGCGCAATCCGAATCGGGCGCCAAGCGCCATTGCGCCCACCGAAGTTCGCGCGTTCCACCCGGCGATTTGACCTGCAGTGGAAACTTGCCCACGGCCCGCGCCCGCGCAACGATGCGCCTTACCCGTTCGTCATCCCCGTGGACGATCCGTCAGCGAATCTCGCCCACCACCACCCCGAGTTTTCCCCCAAAACCAAACCATCCCATGAATCCCCCCATCACCCGCCGCACATTTCTCGGCTCCACCGCCGCCGCTGTCATCGTCGCCGGCATGAAGGCCCAGGGCACCGTCATCGGTGCCAACAATCGCATCCGCGTTTGCACGCTCGGCTTTCACGGCCAGGGCGGCAGCCACATCAACGACATTCTCAAGATGAAATCCGACGCGGAATACGTCGCGCTGTGCGATGTTGATTCCGATGTGCTCGCGAAAGGCGCCGCGACCGTCACGAAGGCCCAGGGTAAGGCCCCGAAACTTTATCGCGACGTGCGCGAGGCGATGCAGGACAAGGAAATCGACGCGATCACGATCGCGATGCCGAACCACTGGCACTCGCTCGCCGCGATCTGGGGCTGTCAGGCGGGCAAGGATGTCTATGTCGAAAAACCGTTTTCGCATAACATCTACGAGGGCCGCCAGCTCGTCGCCGCCGCCGAGAAATACCAGCGCATCGTGCAGCACGGCACGCAGAGCCGCTGCAACGGCACGCTCATCCGCGACATGAAGCTGATGCACGACGGCTTCATCGGCGACATCGTCGAGTCGCGTGGCTACGTCTACAAAAACGGCAACCGCGGCTCCATCGGCAAAGCCGCGCCCGGCTCCGCGCCGGCGAACATCGACTGGAATCTCTGGCAGGGCCCCGCGCCGGAGCGCACCTACGAAATCAAGACGGGCAATTTCGCGAAAGCGCAGCCCGGCATGTGGGTGCACTACGACTGGCACTACAACTGGCTCTACGGCAACGGCGAGATCGGCAATCAGGGCGTGCATCAGATGGACATCGCGTGCTGGGGCCACAACCGCGGGATGCCGCTACGCGTGCATAGCGCGGGCGGACGCTTCGGCTATGGCGACGACGGCCAGACACCGAGCACGCAGGCGACCACGTTCTCCTACGCCGACGGCACGATCCTCACGTTTGAAGTGCGCAGCCTCGGCTCGTTTGAGGAGGCCAACGGCGGCAACTGCGGCAACAGTTTCTTCGGCACGAAGGGCTTCTACGTCGTCGGCAAGGGCTTTTTCTCCTACAAGGAAGGCAAGGACGAGGACGGCAAAAGTGGCGCGCGCGATCAGATCCCGATTCCCGCCGGCGCACCGAAGGAGCAGAAGGCCGATAAGTGGCAGCGCTGGTTCACCGCGATCCGCTCGCGCAAAAACTCCGATCTTCCGATGCAGCCGCTCGAGGCGCATCACTCCGCGGCGCACATCCACATCGCGAACGCCGCCTTCCGCGAAAAACGCTCACTGGAGTTCGATCCGAAGACCGAGCAGTTCAAGGACCCGTCGGTGAATCGCTATCTCACGCGCGAGTATCGCAAGGGCTTCGAGGTGCCGACGGTCGTGTGACGATCTGTGTGATGTAGGCGGGGTGCCCTCACCCCGCTTCGGTTGACCGGGCAAAAATGCGGGGTGAGGGCACCTCGCCTACACCCTGACCGCCCCCCCCGCCGACGACAAGAACCCCGTGCAGTTGTCGCCCTTCGAGGTCGTCGCCGACACCAAGGGCTATTTCTCCGGCAACAGCATGTCCGGCACGCGGCTCAACTCGAAGCTCGAGGACATCGCGCCGCGATCGCAGTGATGACGAAGGAGCAGATGGCGGACTTCGCCATGCTCGATCCCAACGACATCTTCCTCCACGCCGTCGGCACCAAGGGCCGCGGCGACTTCACGGACTTCGCGGTGAACAACGCCGGCAGTGGCGAGGTCTCTCGACCCCGCCGCCGCCAACGCCTCTTGCCGTCTGACGGTCCGCGCTCGCGCGGCAGTGCTTCGCGACTCGCCGTGTGTTTCCTCAGACATCCCCATGCGCTTTCGTCCTCGTTCCGCTGGCGTCCTCCTCGCGCTGATTATCTCCACGTCGTTCGCCGCCGAGTCGCCGCCCTTGCGCTTCGCCTTCGGCCCCGGCACCGCCGCGCCCGGTTACGCCGCGGTCCCACCCGACACCATCTTCACGCGCTCGCTCGGCTACGGTTTCGAGCCCGGCGCAAAACTTGAGGCCGTCAGCCGCCCACGATCCGGTTCATCGCCCGGCGGCTTCATCACGAGCGGCGCACCGTTTCGTTTCACCGCACGCGTGCCCGCCGAGGGCAACTACCGTGTGACCGTCACGCTCGGCGACGCCGCCGGCGAATCCGTTACCACGATCAAGGCGGAGTTGCGGCGGTTGATGGCGGAGAAAGTCGTCACGCGCGCCGGCGAATTCAAGCGCGTGAGTTTCATCGTCAACACCCGCACGCCGCGCATCGCACCGCGCGGCTCCATCGCCGCCGGTGAGGTCCGGCTCAAGGCCCCGCGCGAAACGGTGCAGGAAGCGTGGGCGTGGGACGACGCGATCACGCTCGAGTTTTCCAACACCCGCCCCGCCGTCGGCGCCGTCGAGATCGAGCCGGTGGACGTGCCGGTGATTTTTCTCCTCGGCGATTCCACCGTCTGCGATCAGTCGAAAGAGCCCTACAACTCGTGGGGTCAGATGTTCCCGCGCTGGTTCCAGCCCGTGGTCGCCATCGCCAACCACGGCGAGTCCGGCGAGACCTACCGCGACTCCCTCGGCCGCCGCCGGCTCGACAAAATCCTCAGCGTGATGCGGCCCGGCAACTGGCTGATCATGCAGTTTGGCCACAACGACCAGAAACAAATCGCCGCGGGCACCGGCGGGCCGTTCACGACCTATCAGGCGGAAATCAAAAAACACGTCGAAGCCGTGCGCGCGCAGGGCGGCCACGCGATCATCGTCTCACCGATGGAGCGCCGCGGCTTCGACGCCGCCGGCAAAGTGAAATCCTCGCTGATCGAATATGCCGACGCCTCGCGCCAGATCGCCAAGGAACTTGGCGTGCCCTTCATCGATCTCAACGCGCTGAGCAAACCGTTCTACGAGGCGCTCGGCCCGGAAAAATCCGCGCGCGCCTTCGCCACCGCCGGCAGTGGCCCGACCGACAACACGCACCACAACAACTACGGCAGCTACCAGCTCTCGCGCGCCGTCGTGCAAGCCATCCGCGCCCAACGCCTCCCCCTCGCGCAATGGATCGTCGAGGATTTCCCCGGCTTCGATCCCGCGCATCCCAACGACCCGGAAAAATTCGTCGTCCCCTCCAGCGGCAACTTCACCAACGAGCGGCCGCTGGGTGACGAGGGGAACAAATAGTCAACTCCTCGAGGTAATCGTTGTATGAAAGACCGTCGTCCACCCTGTTCGCCGTAGTCTTGGCGAAGGAGGAAAGAGGTTGCAGTAATTCCAGAGTATTTGAACGAGAGCGGGTGCGGTCATGTTCTTAGTCCAGAGTCCAAATCCTCATTCGAGTGGTGATGAGCTGATGGTCGGAGAGAAAGCACGCTTGAGATACCATCTCGTCGAGCACTTGCAGAACTTGGCCTGTCGTTGCGTCCAAGATTGGAATTTCGCCTTTGTTCCAATCGGACAAGCAGACGGCGATTTTCTTGCGATTCGGCGAGACAGCCAAGTCCTTAACCGGTCCGGACAAACGGGTTTCAAATACCTTGTGCAAAGCCCCACCTTGCTGTCGCCAACCGGTCACCGTGCCTGAAACATCCGCCGCAATGATAGTCGCACCGGTTTTGTCTGGATTGATTGCCGCCAGCGTGGTCAGGCTAACGCCGTTTTGGCTCAATTGAACCGCGCCGGGCTGCGTGAGCAGGATAGTCCCGGCTGTTGCATCGAGTATCGAAATGCCTCCCGCTTCGTCACCGACCGCGAGTTGTCGGCCGTCTCCCGCAAACGCCACGGTTTAGGCTCGCGCATTTCCGACGCCAAATACCGACACCAGTTTTCCGGTCTCCAGACTCCAGACGGTTACGTTCCTCTGTTGCGCGTTTGGATCGACGACCGCGAGCCAGCGTCCATCCGGCGAGGGGGAAACGGAAATGCGACTATGCCCCTCGCGGGGAAATATCACGGCCATCTGGCGCTGCATGGCTTCCAGCATCGCGGCTCTCTGCTCCTCCATTTGGGCGGGAGGAGTCGCCTTCATCTTCACTACGGCCTCGCGCATCGTTGTCTCGATCATGACCGCGACCTCGCGACGCGAGCTGCCAAGCTGCACGACGATTTTTCCGGTGGTGGTGTCGAAAACCTCTGCGTCGTTCTCGCTGGTGACGATCGCAAATATTCTGCCACCGATCACGTAGCTAGCCCGCTCTGTGCGGCGCAATTCTGGCGACAGGGATTCGGAGCTTGAGGTGAGGTTCATGGCCGCCTGTGGCACTGAGCCGACGATCCGACGACGGCCAAGATCCCAAGCGTCGAGCGTTTCGCCGAACGCGGCGAGTCGGGTGCCGTCGGGACTTACAGCCACCCTCCGGTAATCACGCCCAGCGAACAGCCAATCCGGCGGTTTGGTGATTCCGCCCGCCAGATCCCATGCCTTGATCGAATAATCGTCGGCGGAATAAACCCATTGACCGTCGGGCGAAACGCAGGCCCAGCCAGCATAGCCCAGCGGGGCGGGCGGACGGGCGGCGTGCTTGGCCCAAAAGCGCAGCTGCCCGGTCGTCACATCGACTACACCAAAACTTTCACCCTGGCCGATCGGCGCGGCCGCCAGATCCATCGCTGGCTGATAGTGTAGCGTGTAGAGTCCGTTTCCCGGGTAAGTCGCCCGGCTCTCGCCAGTGGCGGAATCAAGCGCAGCCAATCCGAAACTCGTGATCCCCAACACCGTCTTCCCGTCGCGAGTGGTGGCGAACGTCCGACCCCATGCGAGATGTTGCTGAGCGGGTAGCGACTCCACCCGTGAGCCGTCCGCGAGACGCCAGCGCACGAGTTGGTTGGCGGGATGCACGACTCACGAGATGATGATCGCATCGTCGGCCGTGACGACCAATGCCGACGAATAAAATTCCGGTTTCCCTTTTTGAAAACCCACATCGAGGAGCTTGGCCCCATCGGTCGCATCAAAAACCCCGACGATCCCGTCGTCGCGCATGACCAACACGCGATCTTGCGCATGCGTCAGAGTTGCAGCAATCGCGATTCCCGTGCCGAGGTTCGTCAGGTTCAGGCTCATCGCGGGAAAATCCCAGCGCGCTAAGCTGTAACCGCCGGTGGTGTTGACGACGCCCAGCAGGTTTCGACCCTCCCGGTCAAACACGACCGAGCCGACTACACCGGGCAGGGGCGGCGTGTGCTCGGAGACTTTGCGGTTCATCAGATCCACCACAACCAAACATTCGCCATGACGAAACCAATTCCCCGGCCGAGTGATGACCAGCCATTTGCCGTCGGGAGAAATGACTGGGTGACCGAGCGCATGGTAATGCTCCAGCGTCCAAGCCGGAGCGGGTGCCTCATTCTGGCGAAGCCCTGTGAACGTCTGCCTTGGCATAGTCTTCAGGTCTACGAGATTCGTTTGGACCGGCGGCAGCAGTTCATCCTCTGCCACAGTCGACACGGCGGGTGCCGAAGTGTCCGCTATGGGAGCTGGTGCCGACTTGGGGCCGAGGCATCCTGCCACGAGAATCATACCAATACCCACGATCATCCATGCGGCGAAGGGATGCCACCGCAGAGCTTTGCCGAATCGCAGCAATGGAGGAACTGGGGCGTTGTTCATGTTTTTCTCGCGGCAGCCAGTTTTCTACAAAACGCTTGCTGCAACACAGACTGGCGGAGTTGGGTTGCGCTCCACTTCTGCCACGACGCGTGGAGGAGGGCGTAGATCTTTTCGCAGGCTCGCGTGTCCGGGGTTATCAAGCGGGAGCGACCACAGCTAACGACACAGGGGCGCAATGCAAGCGTGGCCACCGGGACACGTTCCCAGTGACCTCGCGCTCCCTCTGGGTTTTCTCGCCAGCCATCGCACCAACTTTCCCCGCCAGTGCCCGTCAGCCGCAGGCATGGATTATCTCGTCGCGACACATCCGGCCGGCGGTCAGCGATAAACTTCCCTCTTTCCCCTGATGCCTGCCGCTGCACCGCGTTTCCTTCCCTTTCTCCTGCTGCTGTTCGTCGGCAGCGGCTGTGCAGCGCTCATCTACGAGATTGTGTGGCTGCAACTCCTGCAGCTCGTGATCGGATCGTCGGCGGTGTCGCTGGCGGTGCTACTTGGGACGTTCATGGGTGGGATGTGTCTCGGCAGTTTGCTGCTGCCGCGCTTCGTCTCGCCGGCGCGGCATCCGCTGCGGGTTTACGCGGTGCTCGAGGTCGGCATCGCGATCACCGGGCTCGTGATTCTCTTCGCGATGCCGGCGGTCGGGCGGCTTTACACGGCACTGGTCGGCCACGGGATGGCGGGATTTTTTTTGCGCGGCACAGTCTGCGCGCTCTGCCTGCTGCCGCCGACAATCCTGATGGGCGCAACGCTACCCGCCGTCGCGCGCTGGGTGGAGACAACGCCGCGCGGCGTGTCGTGGCTCGGCATTTTCTACGGTGGCAACACCGCGGGCGCTGTCGCCGGCTGCCTGCTCGCGGGGTTTTATCTGCTGCGCGTCTATGACGGTGCCACCGCGACCTACTGTGCCGTCGCACTGAATCTCTTCGTCGCACTCGGCGCCTTCGCGCTAAGCCGCGCGCCAAACTCAAACTCGCTCGCGCGCGACGAAACCGCCGGCGCCGCACCGCAGCCAAATGTCGCGGAGCCAGCATTCGTTCACTCCGCTCCTGCTCCGCTCGACCGCGCGATCCTCGTCGCCATCGGACTCTCGGGGCTGTGCGCCCTCGCGGCGGAAGTCGTGTGGACGCGCGTGCTGTCGCTGCTCCTCGGCGCGACGGTCTATACGTTTTCAATCATCCTCGCCGTGTTTCTCACCGGGCTGGGGATCGGCAGCAGCGTCGGGGCGGCGCTCGCCCGCACGCGCCTTTCGCCGCGCTTCGCCCTCGCCGGCTGCCAACTGCTGCTCATCGGCGGGATCGCGTGGGCGGCGCATGCGCTCTCGATCAGTCTGCCCCATTGGCCGGTGAACGTCTCGACCACGGCGACGTGGACGGAGAAATTCGGTTTCGATCTCTACCGCTGTGCGTGGGCGATGCTGCCGGCCGCGATTCTCTGGGGCGCGAGTTTCCCGCTCGCGCTCGCGGCGCTCGCGACTCCCGGCCAGGACGCCGCGCGGCTCGTCGGTCGTGCCTACGCCGCCAACACCCTCGGTGCGATCCTCGGGGCCGTGCTCGCCAGCCTCGCGTTGATTCCGCTGCTCGGCACGCGCGGCACGCAGCTCGTGTTGATCGTGACGGCAGTCCTCGGCGCGGGTATCGCGCTGCGCCCGCGTTCTTCTGCGGGATTCAGCTTGCTCATTGTCGGAGCGGCGGCGGCCGGCGGCGCATTTTTCTTTTTGCCAAAACTGCCTTGGCAGCTCGTCGCCTACGGCCGGCAGGTCGCCACCACCGACTACGGCGCGAAGGCACTCTACCTCGGCGAGGGGATGAATGCGACCGTCGCGGTCTCCGAGACGCCGGGCGGCGCGCGGTTTTTCCACGTGAGCGGCAAGACGGAGGCGTCGAGCCTGGAGAAAGACATGCGACTCCAGCGCATGCTCGGCCACCTCCCCGCGCTGCTGCATCCCAATCCGCGCTCGGTCCTAATCGTGGGCTGCGGCGCGGGCGTGACCGCGGGCTCGTTTGTGCTGCACCCGTCGATCGAGCGCATCGTGATCTGCGACATCGAGCCGCTCATCCCGCGCGTCGTGGCGGAGTATTTTAGCAATGAGAATCACCACGTCGTGCACGACCGGCGAGTGGAAATTGTCCACGACGACGCGCGGCACTACATCGCCACGACGCGGGAGAAATTCGACATCATCACCTCCGATCCAATTCACCCGTGGGTGAAGGGCTCGGCGGTGCTCTATTCGCAGGAATATTTCGAACTCTGCCGCGCGCGGCTCAACCCCGGCGGGTTCGTCACGCAGTGGGTGCCGCTCTACGAATCCGACCGCGCGGTGGTGCAGAGCGAAATTGTGACGTTCTTCGCCGCCTTTCCCCACGGCACAATCTGGGGCAACGACGACGAGGGCTTCGGCTACGACACCGTGATGCTCGGTCAGGCCGACACGCCAACGATCGATGTCGACGCCCTCCAGCGCCGCTTCGACCGGCCCGATCACGCGGCCATCCACAAAACGCTGCGCGATCTCGGCCTCGGCACCGCGGTCGATCTGCTGTCCGCCTACGCGGGCCGCCGGCAGGATTTGACGACGTGGCTGCGCCACGCCGAGATCAACCACGACCGCAGCCTGCGTCTGCAATACCTCGCCGGCCTCCAACTTGAGTCCGGCGGCGGCGCGGCCGCGTATGGCGAGATCCTCAGCCTGCGGAAATTTCCCGAGGATCTGTTTCTCGCCTCGCCCGCACGCTTGCTGGCTCTCCGGCACGCCTTGGACTCTTCCCTTGCGGAGACGGCGAAAAATTAGGCGGCGTTTTCAAAATGGATTGTCATTCTGAGCGCAGCGAAGAATCCGTTTTGATTTTCGCTCCGCTCATCGGCGTTCGCACGTCCTGCTGGATTCTTCGCTGCGCTTAGAATGACAGGCAGGTGGGCCCCATTTCGAAGGCCGCCTAAAAATCCAACCCGAAGAGCAGCTTCAACCGCGTGTAGTCCTGCGCACTGCCGTCGGGGTTGTTGCGGCGGACTTCGTGGCGGAGCGACGTGCTGAGCGTCTCCGTCAGCTTCTTGTTGAGATCGATCCGGTTTTCCCAGCCGTAGGGCTGCTCATTCACCGGATACCACACGCCGCGCTGCGAAATCGTGATGCGCCACGGCAGCGTGACCTCCGCCTCCTCGAACGTCGACACCACTCCGCGCGAGACGGTGTGCGTGGTCGCACCGACGGTGCTCCACGTATCGAAGAGGTTTTGCGAGACGCCCGCGCGCAGCTTGCGGCCCGGCTTCGCCAGCACCTGATAACCCACGCCGAGTTCCTGTTGCAGCAGCACATAGTCGTTGGGCGCGCCGCGCAGCGTGCTGGCGCGGTTCCACTCGGAGCTCGGCCGGTAGTGCGCGAAGAAGCGCGGGCTGAAATCGTGCCGCCATTGGCCCGACACCTTCGCGAGATCGGTCGTCGTCACGTGGTTGGTCTGGTTGTAATCGAAGCGGGCGTTGAGCTGCACCTCGTCGGCCTTCCACTTCCTCTGGAGGTGCGCCTCATATGCGCTGTTGTTGCGGTCGGCGACATCCGACACGACCTCGCTGGAAAACGAAAGCCGCCCGTGCCACGGCCCGAAATAATTCCGCACCTTCGCCGTCAGCACCGCCGGCGAAAACAAATCCCACAGCGACAGCCGATCCGTCTCGGCCTTCTCGCTCGCGGTCGTCGTTTTTGGCGGGAGCGGCGTCGCCGCTCCCGCTCCCGCCACCGCCGCGGGCGCGGCCGGCTTCTCAGACTTAATCACGACGGCATCGGCCGCCGGCACGCGTAGTTCACCAAAACGCTCCGACTTAAAAACGATCGTGCCACCAGCGTCGCTGACGAACGTGCCCCGCACACGATCACCATCCTTGTAGACGAGCGTGTCGCGGCCTTGGGGTGTCGCCGCGATCGCTCCCAAAGCAACGGAAGCCGCCGTGACCAACAGCAGTGTCAGCCCGAGCCGTCGCAATTTCCCCGCGAGCATTCCGATATTCATCGGACATTCGACGACCGAGACCCGCCGGTGTTTCAATTTTTTTCGGTCCGTTGCGAATAACTCCCCGCAGCGCTGGCAATACTAACGGCCCCGATCTGAAATCGCACTTGCCCGCGGTGGCGGTTTGCGGGCACTCTCCGCCCGCGTGCGGAAAAAAATCGCCATCTTCAGTCTGCTCTTCGCGTGGCTGTGCGCCAACGGCGCGCTGCTCGACGCGGTGCAGGTGCTGGCGTGGGGCAAGATGTTCGCCGGCTATACGCAGACGATGAGCGTGGCCGAGGCGCTGCGCGAGACGTTCGACCCCGCGAAGCCGTGCGCGATGTGTCTCGGGGTCGCCGAGGCCAAGGAAACCGCCAAGCAACAGCTCCCGGCGACGGTCGAGCGTTCTGCGGAAAAGCTGCTCCTCGCGTATCACGCGAACGCCATTTTTGTCGTTCCCCACTCTTCCACCGAATGGCCGGCCATGCTTGCGAGCGTGGCGCCGAGTCGCACGGAAGAAGTCCCGGTGCCGCCGCCGCGCGCCTGACGCGCCCCCGCACCGCCGTGTCCGCGTCGCGCTGAGTTTTGCGCGCGCGGTTTTGTCCGCACCCGTTCGCGAACCGCGAACCACGACCGCGCGTCCGCGTGCGCGCTGCCGTGTTTTCCTCTTCCTCACGCGATCCGCTCCATGATTTTTTCATTCCGTCCTCTCGTTCTCATCTCCGGCTTCACGGCCGTCTCGCTCGCGCTCGGCGCGTCCGCCCCGCCGGTGCGGGATGAAGCCGTGCAGCTCGACAAATTTTCCGTCAACGCCGACAAGGAAAATAATTTCTCGCTGCCGCTCGACGCCGTCGCCGGCTCGGGCTCGCGCCTCGGCCTGACCAACCGTGAATTGCCCGCCAGCATCTCCGTCATCACGCAGGAGATGATGCAGCTCCGCGGTCTCCGCACCGCGGTCGAGGCGGTCGAGGCCGCCGTCGGTATGACGGGCGGCACGAACTTCGGCTCGATCCCGACCTACTCCACCCGCGGCTTCGGCGGCAACAACGTCACCATCATGCGTGATGGCCTCCGTCAGAACACCGCGTCGCAATCCTCGCGCACCATCGACTCGTTTCTCCTCGATCGCGTCGAGGTGCTGAAGGGCCCCGCGGGCCTCATGTTCGGCGAGGGCGCCGTCGGCGGCGCGGTGAACTACATTTCAAAAGCGCCTTCCGCCACGTTTTGCGGCGATGCGATCGCGAGCCTCGGCCCGTGGGGCAGCTATCGCGTCGGCTTCGGCGTCGGTGGGCCGGCGGCGCAGACCGGATTCACCTACCGTGCCGACTACTCGCACAACCAGACCAACGGCTACCAGGAGCGCAACCACCAGCGTTACGATGCGCTCGCGCTCGCGC